>JAQIDC010000068.1 GCA_027858235.1 Patescibacteria group bacterium
TGTTAGAATGGATATTGTGGTACAACACCAAGAGATACCACTGGAGCCTTAACTTAATGTCTCCTGTGGATTACTTGCTAAATAATAATATGGTTTCCAATATGAGGTGGACTAGCACACTTTTTGTTAATTTAAGTTAAAATGTGTTATAATAATTTTAACTGTTGATAAATTTATGGTATCAAATAACTTTTTTTTATTTAGTTTAAAAATTGTTACAGAGCTTGTTGGTGATGTAATATTTTTTCCTCTTTGGTGGTATACAAGAGGGCTTGTTAATATTTTCCAAAACCAACTTGAATTCTTGAGGAATAGAGAAAAAGGTCTTGCTCTTAGCGTTTGGATTAAAAATATTTTCAAACCCATGTTTGGTCAAAGTGATTGGCAGGGTGTGCTTATTAGTATAATCATGAGGATTTTTCAAATCATAGTGAGATCAATCGCTATGGTTTTTTGGCTTCTTTTATCATTTTTTATTATTGTCCTTTGGGTGACGTTACCGGTTCTTATATTTTATCAAATAATTTTTCAATTATTTAACTTTTTATAATGGAAAGAAAAGGAGAAAAAAATCAATTTATATCTTGTCCATCTTGTGATGGATCTGGAGTAAATAGCGAAAATAGTTTTTCTTGTAAAAACTGCGGTGGTCTTGGAACGGGCGCTTTTAACTTCGGTCGTTTTTTGTTTTGGGGTCCAAAGCTTGGAGTCGCCGTTATTGAGCTTGATCATTTTCGCAAGAAGGCTCATATGCTTATAAACATAGTTGCATTTTTTATTGGATTTCTTGGTCTTGTTTCACTTGTTTTTTGGGTATATTTAGCTCAAGCCGATGCACAAAGCCTCGGAGCTTTTTTATTCTGGAGGACTAGAAATATTTATATTTTAATTTTTTGGATAAGTTTAATTGCAGATATGTTTGTGTATTACAGACTGACAGAAGAGCAACGCAAAAAACATAAGATTAAAACTGTTAAATATGAAGAAAGAAACAAAGAACATCAACTTCCAAATAACTGGGAAGAATTAAAGTCATTAAAACAAAACAAAAAAATAAATATTGCAGGAGGTTATAGTGAAAAAACATTTTCACTTATAGAAGACGCCTATATTTTAGCCGATAAGTTAAAGCATCAAACTCTAGATCCTCTGCATCTTTTTTATATTATCCTAAGCGATTCTCAAGTTGGAGCTCTTTTTACTAGGCTGAATATTAATCCGACTGAACTAATTTCAAAAATTAAAATTCATATAGAGAAAAAAGAAAAGAGCAATAGTAATCTTACTTTTTCACTCGAAATAAAAGAATCCTTAATCGATGCCTATGTTGACGCCTACATGCTTTATGCTAAAAAGGTTGACCCTGTTCATTTGATAATACCTTTAATAAAAAGAGAAAGAATGCTTGAGGAAATATTGTATGATTTTGAAATTGATTCAGTAAAGATTTTCAATGTTATAAAGTGGTTTATGATTGACAAGCTGATGATTGAAAACTATGAAAATTATAGAAAAGCGGCCCGTTTTAAGCCTTCGGCAAATATGGATAGAGCATACACTTCTGTAGCAACTCCATTTTTAAATCAAATTGGATACGACCTGACAATCGCTGCAAAATGGGGGAAACTTCAAATGTGTGTTGGAAGAGACAAGGAAATAGAATCTTCTTTTCAAGCTTTTGAGGGTGGAAAGAATGGAGTTTTGTTTATAGGTCCTACAGGGACTGGGAAAAGAGCAGTTGTTCACGGCATAGCCCAGCTTATGGTATCTGAAGATGTTCCTTACGTTTTCAAAGACAAAAGATTGGTAGAAATAGATGTGGCTGGTCTTATTGGTGGTGCTAGTCCAGCGCAGGCAGAAGAAAGATTAATAGGAGCTATAAACGAAGTAGCACGAGCTGGAAATATTGTTGTCTATATTGAAAATATTGAAAATATTATGGGTATTTCTTCTGGTGGAGAAGAGAGTCTTGACTTAGCGGAAGTACTCGCTAATGCTCTTGATAGGGCAAATATTTATTGTTTTGCAACTGTTACTAAACAAAATTATATTAAATATGTTGAAAATACTCCACTCGATCACGCTGTAGCCAATATTGAAATAGAGGAACCAAAAGGGAGTCAGGCTATTCAAATTATTGAAAGCAAAATTACTGCGCTAGAAGGAAGATATGGCGTTTATTTTTCATACAATGCTATTGAAAATGTTATAGCTCTTAGTGATAAGCTAATTCACGATAGATATTTGCCAGAAAAGGCTATCGATATACTAAATTCTATCGCTGTAAGAGTTGTTAAAGAAAAAGGAACTGGAGCTGTTGTGACAAAAGACGACATTGCGGCAGTTATTAGTGAGATTACAAAAATACCAGTTACAAAACTCACCAAAGACGAGGGTAAGGATCTTTTGAATCTTGAAGATAAAATTCACGAAAGAATGGTAGATCAAGAAGAAGCTGTATCAATGGTCTCAAATAGTTTGCGAAGAGCACGGGCTAATTTGCGCGAAGGAACAAGACCCATTGCTAACTTTTTATTCGCTGGCCCAACTGGTGTTGGTAAAACTGAACTTGCCAAAGCTGTTTCGCAAATATATTTTGGTTCAGAAACTTATATGACTAGACTTGATATGTCGGAATATCAACATCCAAATAGTATTGTAAAAATGATTGGAAGCGCTGATGGTGTTCAAGGATATTTAACGGAGAAGGTAAGACGCTCACCTTATTCCTTGGTTCTTCTGGATGAGCTAGAAAAAGCTCATCCAGATATTCTTAATTTATTTTTGCAAGTTATGGATGACGGACGTTTGACGGATGGACAGGGAAGGACAATTGATTTTACAAATTCTATTATTATAGCAACTTCAAATGCCGGCTCTCTGTATATTCAAAAAGAAGTATTAGCTCAAACTCCCATTGAAACAATAAAAGAGAGATTGATAAATGAACATTTGAATCAGGTAATGCGACCAGAGTTGATAAATAGATTCGATGGAGTTGTTGTTTTTAAACCACTTAGCTTGGTTGATGTTGAAAATATTACAATATTAATGTTGAAAAAGACTGAAAAACTCCTTGAAGAAAAAGGAATTGGTTTGAAAGTAGACCAAAAGGCAGTTTCTATTTTGGCCGCAGCTGGTTTTGACCCAAAATTTGGCGCGAGGCCTCTGCGTCGTTTATTACAAGATAGAATAGATAATCAAATAGCAAATAAAATACTTTCAGAGCAACTAGCTCGTCGAGATACAGTTCATATTGATGAAAATGCTGAGGTAAAAGTTATTAAAGGTAAATTAATATAAATATAATGCCGAAACCACAAAGTGAAAATATAAAAGTTAAAAAAGTCTCTAAAAAAGAACAGGAAGTTGATGCGCCTAATGGCGATGAGTTGAAGAATGAAACCGAGTCTGGGTTTGCTGAGTTTACTAAAAAACCATTGCCCTCCGAAAAAGAAGTTAAACAGCTTGATGAATATATTGAGAGCGAGGTAAAAGAAGGGGATGTTAATGATAGTCTTTCTGAGATTTACCAAGATGATAAAGGTCAGATGGTTGATGTTGATAAACTTGATATCCGAAAGAGGGGATTTTTTTCTTGGCTTTTGACAACGAGTCTTCTTCTTTTTATTGCTTCAGGTTTTGTTTTTCTCGTTTATAATTATTTATATCTACCGTCTCTAACTGACTCCACTGCAGTTCAATTAACAATTACAGGTGATGAAGAAGTTTTTGTTGGTGAGGAGTTTTCATACACCATTAGCTATAAGAATCAAAGTAATGTTGCACTTGAGAACGTTGATGTTGAAATAAAATATCCTGAAAATTTTGTTGTTCTCGATGCTACTCCAGGTTCTGAAAATTTTCGTCGTTGGCATTTTGACGAATTAAATGTAAATTTCAATGGAAAGATTACAGTAAAGGGAAAGATTATAGCCCCTATTGCTTATTCGGGAATAATGCTTGCAAATATCACATACACTCCCGCTAACTTTTCTTCCGAATTTAAAAAAGAATCATCTTTTGTTTCCACTGTTTTTGATACAGGAATCAATTTTAATATAGACTACATTTCATCGGTCATGATGAATGATGAGAATGATATTGTTGTTCGTTTTAAAGAGCAGGATGAATCATATATCAAGAACTTTAGAATAACTGTTGAACCCCTTGAAAACGTTGATTTTGTGAATTATGAACCTGGAGAGGAGTCTCTATATAATCTCGTAAGGCCTGGTGTTTTTGATGTTAAAGAAATAAAAGATGGTGAAGGCGAGGTTTTATTAAAAGTTAAATTCAATGACAAATTAAATGATCAAGAAGAATTAGTCTTTAATTTTTCTCAAGCAGATTCAGAAGATAACTATAGAAACTTTCACACTGAGACCATTCAGCTTGATGTGATTAAGAGTGATTTGAGCCTAACTCTTATTATCAATGCAAAGAAGAATGATCAAGGAGCTTCATTCTCGGATAAACTAAATTACTCTATTGTATATTCCAATAAAGGGGAAACTGAAATGAACGATGTTATTGTGATGGCTGTTCTTGATAGTGAATTTCTAGATTGGGATAGTCTTAGTGACTTAAATGATGGTGATATAAGTGGAAACACTATTACTTGGAGCAAAGAAGAAATTCCCGGTCTTGAAAATCTCGGAACAAGAGATGAAGGATTTATTGATTTTTCTATTAATCTAGTAGATAAACCAACTTCCATTTTTCCTGAAAAAAAATATAGCATCGAATCTTATGCTCAATACCGAACAGCTAGTTCAACTGCAGATGCGTTTTTGAGTGAGAGTAATAAGAGTAATATTATTGTTAATAAAATTAGTAGCGATCTAGCCTTGAGTGAGAGAGTAATGTACTTTAATGATGATAATATATCAGTTGGTAGTGGCCCTATTCCACCCAAAGTCGGGCAAGTTACTGAATACAAGGTTTATTGGGAGTTATCTAATAATTTGCATGAGCTTGATAATGTTTCTGTTTCTCTTGACTTGCCTAGTTATGTAACTTATAGTCAAAAAGAAAAAACGTCAGCAGGTAATATTGTTTTTGCCTCTGAAAGTAATTCTCTAATTTGGGAAATAGGTAAAATGCCTATTACATCTCAAAATGCAACTGCTGAATTTACTATCAGTGTAAAACCAGATGAAGACTATCTAAATAAAATAATGATATTGAGTCCTGGAGCAATAGTTAGAGCACATGACAGTGAAGCAGATATTAATCTGAATTCAAAAGGAGTAGCAAAAACAACCAGACTTGAAGATGATACGATTGCTGTTAGCGATGGGATAATTACTAACTAGGAAAACTAAACCTCCTGGAATAAAAATCAATTTTAAATATTGCTAATTTTTTCTTTTAAAACAAAACGTCTAGACCTTGGAGGTCCTTAAAGACCTCCAAGGTCTACTCAGATATGAACCATTTCAAAGTAAATAAAATATCCAAAAAATCAAAGGCTCGACTAGCGAGCCTGAAGACAAATCACGGAGTTTTAAAAACCCCGTTTTTTATGCCAGTCGCAACCCAAGGGACAATAAAACATGTGCATACAGATGAAATGCGGAAATTGAAGTCGCAAATTCTACTTTCAAACACTTATCACCTCATGCTTAGGCCTGGTGAAAAGTTGATTAAAAAAGCCGGTGGTTTGCATGGTTTTATGAATTGGGATAAACCAATTTTGACTGATAGTGGAGGTTTTCAGGTTTTTTCTTTGGCTGATACAAAAAATAAAACAGGGGACTCGCTTGTTAAAATTCATAAAGATGGAGTTCAATTTAAATCATATATTGATGGGCGTAAATTTGACCTAACACCTGAAAAAGCATTTCAAATCCAAAAAGATTTGGGTGTTGATATTGCAGTTTGTTTAGATGAATGCATTTCACTTCCAGCAAAGAAAGAATATATTGAAAAGTCGGTTGATATGACTACCGAATGGGCCAAGAAGGCCAGCGTTGAATACAAAAAAACAAAGGGTAAAAAGCCATTACTTCATGCGGTTATTCAGGGCGGACTTGAAAAAGACCTGCGTTTAAAAAGTCTGCGTGATTTGGTTGAAATAGGATTTGATGGTTACAATATTGGTGGTTTATCTGTTGGCGAAGACCCAGAAGATATGTATGAAGTGCTGGACTACTTAACGCCAGAAATGCCCGCTGACAAGCCAAGATATCTAATGGGTGTTGGATATCCAGAGAATATACTGCATGCCGTAAAACAAGGAATAGACATGTTTGATTGCGTTATACCGAGTAGAGAAGGGAGACATGGAAGATTATTTTACTGGAATGCTAAAAATAGACCCGCCACAGCCCCTTCGGGGTGGGCGGGTGAATTGCTCGCACGCAATTCAAGAGAATTTTACAAAACAGAAAATATAAAAAACTCAAAGTTCGAAAAAGATTTCTCACCTATATCTAAGAATTCAAAATTATCAGAACTAAGAAATCTCACAAAAGCTTATTTGCATTATTTGATAAAAATAAAAGAGCCACTAGGTGCCAGATTGGCTACTTTGAATAATTTGGAATTTTATTTGGATTTTATGAGGGAGATTAGAGATGCTATTAAAAATAATAAAATATAATAAAAAAATATGTACGACATAAATCAGCCTCAAAATAAAAAAAAGATAATAAATAAAAATACTATTTTGTTTATTATTTCTCTACTATTGAACCCTACTCTTCACCATGCCCTTCTTCTGTAGCGACAACAACCGACTCATTACCTGATCCACGACAAATTGCAAGAAATGTCATATCTTCATTAGGGGTTTTCTTGAATACTATAATTGTTTTATTTTCTTTGCTTGTTTACAAAAAGAAAACATCAATAATGCCATTTAT
This sequence comes from Patescibacteria group bacterium, assembly GCA_027858235.1. Classification (NCBI taxonomy): domain Bacteria; species Patescibacteria group bacterium. The sequence continues at coordinate 6,870 of JAQIDC010000068.1, forward strand.
TATTATTTGGATTCTTATCTTTATTGCATTTTTCTCCTTAATGGCACAAATTGAAATGGCTCCAAGATCAATTGTCTGCTAAATTGACTTTTAATCACTAATATTGTAGTATTTCAACATAATAGAACATTAAAATTAAAAAATATTAGGGTAAGTGGGCGATTACTTTTGGGATTTATTTTCCATAAGAGGAAAGTCCGGACTCCCTTTGGCTTGACCAATGTCGTGGCAGTGGATAACGTCCACCAAGAGCAATCTTAGGGAAAGTGCCGCAGAGACTATACTAATCGTGAAGCGATTATCCTGAGTGAACGAAGTGAATCGAAGGATTACAAGACCCTTCGATTCATCGTTACACTCTTTGCTCAGGGTGATCGCTTCGCGATCAAAGGTGAAAAGTGATTTGGTGTTATTCGTTCTCGAGACGAACAGACCTGAGTACGCAAGTAATATTTAGAAAGAATTTTTATGTTTTAGCAAAATTTTCTTCACAAATTTTTTCGGCAATGTTGTGATATTGGCTAAAAAATTTTTGGAAAAATTTGGCAAAACAGGAGAATTATAACAAATGTTAATTGTGTACTCGGGTCTGATAGCTACAAATTTCGTACCCTGGTGACAGGGATACGTGGTAAACCCTGCCTGGAGCAAGAACAAACCTATTCTCAATCTGAGAATAGAAGAAAAGTGGTTCGCATGAGCCAATTGGCAACAATTGGCCAAGATAGATTGTCGCAGGATCTTCGGATCTGATACAGAATCCGGCTTATAGCTTGCCCTAATATTTTTTGATTTTAAACATACACCCCCTAATTCTTTACTCTATAAAATATGAAGCGAAATGATTTGTTTTTTTCATTTTTGTTAGTACCCCTAGATTATATAATGATTGTTCTAGCTGGAGTTTCAGCTTATTACATTCGTTATGCTGAATTCGTAACCAATTTGAGACCAATCCTTTTTGATTTGTCTTTCAATGAATATTTTAGAGCACTAGTCATAGTTGCTTTTATTTTTGTTGTCGTGTTTGCTTTTGCGGGATTATATGTAATAAAAAGCCCTAGAAAATACGTCAAAGAATCCTTCAAGGTAATTGAGGCTTGTTCAACGGGTCTGATGATTGTAGTTATATTAATATTTTTCAGACGAGAATTATTTGATTCTAGGTTTATTGTTTTGGCTGCTTGGATATTGTCAATATTCTATGTTATTATTGCACGTGGATTAATTCGATTTTTGCAAAGATATTTGTATAAATATGATATTGGTGTAAAAAAAGTTGTAATGGTTGGCGCCAGTAAAACAACCGACAACTTAATACACGAATTTTCAAGTAAGAAAAATTCGGGATTTAAAGTCATTAAAAGACTTCGTGATTTTAGTTTTGAGACTGAACAAGAGTTACAGAATTTCATAGAAAATAACGAAGCCGATGAAATAATTCAAGCTGATCCAAATCTAACAAAATCTGAGCTTTTGAGACTCTATGATTTTGCAGATGAAAATCATATTACATTTAAGTATGCAGCCGACCTCCTGGGAACCAAGGTCCTAAAAACAGAGGTTACAGAATTTGCTGGTATACCTATTGTTGAAGCAATTAGAACTCCCTTGGATGGTTGGGGAAGAATCACAAAACGTACTTTTGATATTTTATTTTCGCTCATATTCATTATTCTTTTTTCACCACTTCTTATATTGTTTTATCTAGTCGTTAAGATTGATTCTAAAGGTCCTGCTATCTATAAGAATGTACGTGTAGGAAAGACTGGTTCATCATTTAAGCTATACAAATTTCGATCTATGATATCAAGTCTCTGTATTACCGATGAAGGTGATACTAAAAATGTTGAATATGAACAAGACTTAATGAATACTCAAAACACCAAAGAAGGTCCAGTTTACAAAATTAAAGATGATCCAAGGATAACTAGAGTTGGAAAATTTATAAGAAGATGGAGCATTGATGAGCTCCCACAATTCTTTAACGTTTTCTTCGGAACAATGAGTTTGGTTGGTCCAAGGCCCCATCAACCTAGGGAAGTTGCAAAATACAAAGGGCATCACAAAAAAGTACTAACAATAAAACCAGGAATAACTGGGATGGGTCAGATATCAGGAAGGAGCGACCTTAGCTTTGAAGAAGAAGTGAAACTCGATACTTATTATATAGAAAATTGGTCAATGTTGATGGATATGGCGATTATACTAAGAACACCATTGGCAATTTTAAGAAGTCGAAAGGCAGAATAACTTTTTATTCAAAATTCAAAATTATTAATTCAAAATTCGTATGAAGGTAGCATTAATACATGATCATCTAGCACAAGACGGGGGAGCGGAAAAAGTTCTTAAGGTTTTTTCTGATATGTACCCTAATGCAACTATTTTTACATTGCTTTATGAAAAAAAGCATGTCAATAAATATTTTAAGAACAGAAGAGTCGAAACTTCAATAATTCAACGACTCCCAGGTGGTATAAAACATTATCAATGGTATATGCCTTTTATGCCAATGGCTGTTGAATTTTTTGATTTGGACGAATACGATTTAGTTATTTCTGACGCTAGCGCTTTTGTAAAAGGAGTAATAACCCCTTCAGAAACTCCTCATATCTGCTATTGTCACACCCCAACTAGATATCTTTGGGATTATACACATAAATATATTAAAGAGCTTGGTTATAATAAATATTTTAAAAAAATTATTTCTCTTGTTCTTAATAAAGTTAGAGTCTGGGATAAGGCTGCAGCAGATAGGGTTGATTATTTTATCGCTAATTCAAATACTGTCAAAAGAAGGATTTCAAAATATTATAGAAGATCATCGAAGGTAATATATCCACCAGTTGAAACAGGATTATTTAATATTGCAGAAAATGTCGGGGATTTTTTCTTAATTGGTGCTCGTCTTTCTCCGTACAAGCGTTTCGATATTGTTATTGAAGCTTTCAAAAAAACAAATTTAAAATTAAAAATATTTGGTAGTGGTGTTGATGAAAAAAGATTGAGAGAGATAGCAGGCGATGCTTCAAATATAGAATTTTTAGGCAGAATTTCAGATGAAGAAAAAGCTAAACTCTATAGCGAGTGCCGAGCTTTTATTAATCCCCAGGATGAGGATTTTGGAATAACTGCGGTTGAGGCTATGGCCACAGGAAGACCAGTAATCGCTTACAGAAAAGGCGGTGCCACTGAAACTGTGATAGAAGGTGAAACTGGTGAATTTTTTGATTTGCAAAATGTTAATAGCATATTTAATATTATAAGTAGTTTTGATTACAAGGCATATGATTCAAAAGCAATACGAGAACATGCTTTAAAATTTTCAGTAGAGAGATTTAAAAAAGAAATTAAAGATTTTGTGGAGGAAAAAATCAATGATTTTAAAAAGTAGTTTTTATGAAAGTAGGATTAGACTTAAGAACTTTAATGAATGGAAGCAAAAGCGGAATTCCTGGATTTACTTATAGTTTAGTTTCTAATATTCTAAGGAAAGATACCCAAAATGATTATTTTGGGTTTTTTAATTCCTATAAAAATTTAAGACCGCCTAGTTTAGGTGAAAATATCGAGATAAAAGAATTGGGGTACCCAAATAAAATCCTAAATCCATCTCTACGTTTCCTGAATTATCCGCATCTCGATAAAATTATCCCTAGCGATATTTTTTATATGCCTCATTTTAACTTCAATGCTTTTTCAGAAAATGCCTATAAAATAATTACAGTTCATGATTTGTCTTTCCTGCGATACCCTGAATTTTTTTCTTACAAAAATAATTTATGGCATAAATTTATACAAGCGAAAAAGACTTTGAAAAGTTTTGATAAAATAGTCGCTATTAGTAAGAATACTAAGAATGACATTGTCGAACTACTTAATATCCCAGAAGATAAAATTGAAGTTATTTATTCCGGAATCGATAGTCAATACAACGCTCTTAATACCGATGAGTTGGCAAGGTCTGTTTTAAAACAAAAATACAATCTTCCTGATAATTTTATTTTATCACTTGGAACCATTGAGCCACGTAAAAACATTGATTCATTAATTAGGGCTTTTGATATTTTCTCCGAAAAGAGTAAAGGAGATTTCTTTTTAGTTATTGCGGGAGGCATGGGTTGGAAATACAAAAATGTTTTGAAAGAATATGAGAAAGCTAAACATAAAGATAAAATAATTTTTCTAGGATTTGTCGACGAAGAAGACAAAAATGAACTTTATAATTTAGCAAGTCTTTTTGTTTTCCCTTCTTACTATGAAGGATTTGGTTTTCCGCCACTTGAAGCTATGCGAGCAGGTACTCCTGTTATAAGTTCAGCCAATTCTAGTATGATTGAGATTCTAGACGATTCTGCATATTTTATTGACCCATACGATATTAATGATTTGTCAAATGCTATATTAAATGTTCTAAATAATGAGTATCTTCAAAGGACTTTAATAGACAAAGGTGTGGAAAATTCACAAAAATTTTCATGGGGAAAGTCCTCTGATGGATATATAAGCCTTTTTAAGGGGTATAAACAGAAAAATATAATATAGACTTAATTTTTGCAATCTGCTAAAATTAGAGCATATAAATAATTAAACTAATATAATTTATGGAAGACGCAAAAGAAATTAAAAAAAATACAGGAGACGCTCTTAAGAATTCCACAAAAGGACTGGATTTCATTATTACTGGTGTAATCTTTTTGGTTTTTGCTATTGTACCTGTTTTTTTCACAGGGCTTGCATTGCAAGGAATTGGTTTTGAAAAGATGATTCTTTTCTACTTTTTAGTGCTTATTGGTGTTGTAGCCTGGGTGACTAAGGGAGTAATCGTAGGGGAGTTAAAACTAAAAAGGACCCCGCTTGATCTGCCGATAGCTATATTTTTGCTTATAGCAACTATTTCGACTCTCCTTTCAGTCGATACTAGAGATAGCTTCATGGGGGCTTATGGTCAAACAGCTAAAGGTCTTTCAGCATTTTTCATTTTTGCTTTATTTTACTATTTACTAGTCAATAACATTACAAAGGCAAGAATAAAACTTTTCTTTTCTGCTTTGTTGTTTTCCAGTTCATTGGTTGCAATTTATTCATTATTGCAACTATTCGGCAATTTTGTACTCCCAATGGATTTTACCAAGAGAGCTAGTTTTAACCCAATGGGTACATTAACCGCTCTAACAATGTTCCTTGTGACAGTTTTACCTTTATTTGTGATTGCGGTTTCAAAGTTTGAAGATATTTTTAAATTGAACAAAAACTTAATTGTTGTATTTAAGGTTTTATTGGGGCTTGCCAGTATAGTCATAGTAACAGTCCTTTTTGTTTTAAATGGATTTACTTTTTGGCCAGCAGCCTTAGTTGGGCTTGTGATAATTTTAATGTTTTTTCTTTCAAAAATTATTAAAATATCAAACAATAATATAGTTTTCCCAGTTGCCATGTTTCTTTTGCTTATTATCTTTATGGTAATGGGTAATTTCAAATTTGATGGAATGAACCTGCCAGTTGAGGTTTCATTGTCCCGTGGAGCATCTTGGGACATCGCAAAATCAACCCTAAAAACAGATCCAATCTTTGGGTCAGGACCATCAACTTTTTATTATGATTTTGCAAAAAACAGAACTCAAGCTTTCAACAATACTCAGCTTTGGAATGTAAGGTTTGAGCATGCAACAGGAATTTTCTTTGAAATGCTTGCCACTGTCGGTGTTCTTGGAGTGTTGGCATTTGTTGTTATACTGCTGACTGCCTTGTCTATTATATTTATTTCAATGACCAGGACCAAGAAAGACGATGTTAGTCCAATGTTGCTAGCTTTGTTTGCTTCATATATCTCAGCCCTTATTTTTGGGACCCTTTTATCACTAAATAGTGCTGTTATATTAAGTTTTGCTATTATTGGAGCTTTTGTGGTTTCTGTTGCTGTCTATACATATCCAGAGGAATTCAAAAGTCTAAACTTATCTTTCAGATCTTCTCCTAAATACGCGCTTGGTTTAGCTGCCGTATTTTTGACTGTTTCGGCTGGAGTTGTTGTTTTGTTCACAATGGGCTTAAAAATGTATATGGCAGATATATATGCTTCAAAAGCAAATTATGAGGCTGACCAAAACCAAAAAATTGCCTACCTGCAAAAAGCAATCTCACTTAACTCTTATGGTGATGAATATTATTTAAGTCTTGCCAACGCCTACATGGGCTTAGCCAACAGAGGAGTAATGGCAGGGGCTGATCAAGAGGCAATTAGAGATGATCTTTCCAAAGCCATTGAAGCTAGCAAGAAAGCAACAGAATTATCTCCAAATAAGGCAAAAAATAATGAATCAGTTGCATTAATTTATGAGAATGCTTCTTTCTATACCAAAGGCGCTCTTGAGCTTGCTGAAAAATATTACAATGAAGTTGTCAGACTCGACCCACACAACCCGACCCCATATCTAAGAATAGGTTTGGTAAATGTTGCTCGAGCAAATACAGAAACAGATGAGACTGAAAAGAAATATTATTATGAAGAGGCTCTAAAGAAATATGACGAAGCCCTAGCTCAAAAAGGTGACCTTGCTTCAGCTCATTATGGTAAAGCTATCGTTTATGAAAAAATGAGTGATATCGATAACTCAATTACTAGTTTAACTAATGCAAATTTGTTTGCTTCAAATAATCTCGATTATAGATTCGAACTTGGAAGACTTTATTTCAATAAAGGTGTTTCTAGTCTTAGTTTGACTCAAAATAAAGCTTCTCAGATTGTTGAGAACGAATCAGTTCCAAATGAAGATGGTGTTATCGAAGATTTACAAATTCAAAAAAATGTAACACCAGCAAAAGTTGATAAGAACGATGATCTTGCTAGGGCAGAACAAGTATTCCTAAGTATTCTAGCTTCTAATGGTAATCATGCTAATGCGCTCTATAGTTTAGCTATTCTTTACCAAAAGACTGGCGACACTGATATGGCATCTCAAAGTGTTCAAAAACTATTATCAGTTTTAAGCGAAGGACCAACTAAGGATGCTGTTAGGAAACAATTTGAAGGATTGTATTAATCTCATATATTTTAAAAAAACCCAAAGGGTTTTTGTATGGTGGGGAATTAATGTTCCACAACCAAAAAACAGCCTGTCGTTTGACAGGCTGTTTTTTTTGTTTCATTATATATAAATGACTAAAGAAAATATAAAAGTAATTATTGCAATGTCAGGTGGTGTTGATTCTTCTGTGGTAGCAAGCCTCTTGTCTCAAAAATATACAAATTTGATGGGTATTTTTTTGCATTTCTGGAAAGACAATGATGACAAGAAAGAAGTAGAAAATAAATGCTGTTCAACGAAGTCATTGATGGATGCTAGGGCGATTTGTGAACAATTTGGTTTTCCATTGTACACACTAAACTTTTCTGAAAAATTTAAAAAAGAAATTGTTGATTATTTTTTAGATGAGTATAAAAATGGTCGAACTCCAAATCCCTGTGTTAAGTGTAACAAATTTATCAAGCTCGGTTTGTTGATTGAAAGAGCAAAAGAGCTTGGTTACGATTATGTTGCTAGTGGTCATTATGCAATAGTGAAAAAAGTTGGAAAGAAATTCAAGCTACTAAAAGCAATCGATGAAACCAAGGACCAATCATACTTTCTCTATACCCTCAATCAAGAACAACTAAGCCATCTTTTGTTTCCACTAGGGGGGTACAGGAAAACAGATGTTCGCAAGATAGCAGAAAAAATGGGATTAGCTGTTGCCCAAAAAAAAGACAGCCAAGAAATTTGTTTTATTGCGGGAAAAAGTCATAACGATTTTCTTAAAAAACATCTTAAGTTAACACCTGGCGATATTGTTGACATGGACGGGAATATTTTGGGAAAACATAATGGCTTACCTCTATATACTATTGGACAGCGAAAGGGAATTGAGCTTGGTGGAGATGGGCCTTATTATGTTACTAAATTCGATTATAAAAAAAATATTCTTTTTGTTACTAACAATCAGAATGATTTAAGTATTTACAGGGACTCATTTTTAGTGGAAAATATAAATTGGATATCAGGAGATGAACCAAATTTTCCTTTAAACACAGAAGTTGTTACCAGATACCATAGCAACCCAGAAGAATGTGAAATTTCAAAAAAAAATAAAAATCAATATTTAGTAAAACTAAAAAAACCAGTAAGAGCCATAACGCCGGGACAGAGCGCTGTATTTTATAGAGGTGACGAAGTTCTTGGCGGTGGGATAATTTCAGGATATGAAAATTAAGATATTAATCATTTTAATAATTTTTTCAATTCCAATTTTTCTGAGGGCTGAGACTATTGAACAAAGACTTTCTGGTAAAATCCTTCTTTCTGTAGAAGAAAACGGTGAAGCTTGGTATCTTAATCCGGACGACAATAGAAGACATTATCTAGGTAGACCAGTTGACGCGTTTAATATTATGCGCGAATTATCTCTAGGAATAACAAACGATGATTATAATAAAATAGTCGACGATGTTCCATTACGATTTTTAGGAAAAATACTTTTGAAAGTAGAAGATTTAGGAAAAGCGTATTATGTAAATCCAGATGATATGAAAATGCACTATCTCGGAAGACCAGCTGACGCATTTAAAATAATGAGAGAATTGGGATTAGGAATAAGCAAAGAAAATTTGAGATTGCTTAGAGAATTTAATAAAAACGAGATAATTTCTAAAAATGTCCAATATAATGTTCCCTTTACATCACAAGCACCAAACGCTGAGTGGTATTTAGAGTTATTTCAAGACGGCTGTGAGGAAGCAAGCGCGTTGATAGCAGTCTCATGGGCAAGAGACGAAGTTTTTGATGACCAGATGGCTCGCAAAGCTATTGTAGACACATCCGACTGGGAAGATAAAAGATTCGGAGAATTCCTAGATATTTCAGCTGAAGATACGGCCACAATGATTAGAGAATATTATAGTTACAGTAATATTGAAGTCTTAGAACTCTCTGTCGTAGGTGATTTGGTTAATGCCCTCCAGGAAGGCGTAATTATTACTCCAATGAATGGTCAATTGCTTGGGAATATTTATTTTACAGCTCCGGGCCCTGAAAATCATATGCTTGTTATAAAAGGATATACCGAAAAAGATAGAGAGTTTACAACTAATGACCCAGGGACCAGAAGGGGAAACGGTTATCGATATGACGAAAATATATTGTTTGATGCGATTCGAGATTATCCGACTGGACATCACGAACCAAACAATAAAATTGTCAGAAAGGTAATATTGGTAAAAAAATAAAAAAAGCCCGACACTCATAATGTCGGGCAGGTATCGTCTCTAGAAAGTTTATCTCTGATTTTGTAAAAATGCAGAAATAAACTGTCTTTGGATAATAATGGTTTTTATCTCTCTTACAAACTCAGAGATAAACGCATCCATAATATTCGGTCGAAAACAAATTGTACCTTTTTTGCTTTCATTCTCAATAAAGAGAGAATTAGGGAGAGTAGTAAGCTCCCAGGGGTCAATCCCCATGTCAGATATTTTTTCGATCAGCTGCCTAAAGAATTCTTGATAAAATTCAGCTAACCTCCATTCATCTTCAGATGAATTGGCTTGATGGGAATTGCCTTCGTGCTCAAAACCAAGTATTTCTGGTTTTGGGCAAATATCCAAAAGACAGGTGGATCCAGGATCGAGCGAGTCAATCCATTCAAGTAATTCAGCTGTTTTGTCATCTGGAATTACATTCAGTAGCCTCTTGTCTTGCATGAGAGCAATGTGGGCTGGGAGCCCGACAATTACTTCAAATGCTACTCGATAATGAGCGAGTGATGCCCAGAACTGTTTAAAGGCACCTACTTTTCTTCCCATTAGCATTGCTTGGTTAATTAAACCGAAATCCAATCCAAACTTATCCATACTACCTCCTTTTTTGGGATCATACGCAAAACTATCAAATTGCTATCCATAAATTTTAAAAATTCTGAACAGAAAAAACTTCTTGTCACGAACACCTCTAACGATAGAACGAAATCCTTTAATCTTTGCATTGA
>JAQIDC010000069.1 GCA_027858235.1 Patescibacteria group bacterium
TTTCTGGATTTCGGGTCCCTGTACGCGTTAGCTATAGGGTAAACAAGTCCGGAATGACAGGATGTGATAACACAAGATGAAGTCACAGTCCTCTGGCGAGAGACTATGACGGGGCGAAAGGCTATAAGACCTGCGATGTCTTTAAGGACATCGGAGGTCTACACGCTTTGATTGTTAAGCTTTGGGATTCTCACGGTCTCCGCCAGCTGGCGGATCCCTCAGAATGACAAAGAATGTAGCTCGATTGTTAAAAATTCTAAATTATTATACTATTAGGACATAAATAAAAAAATATGGAAGAAAATAGAGTTGTAAATCCTATGGAGTCTAGTGAAGATAGGCCAGTTGATATATCTCTTCGTCCAAAGGAGATGGGTGATTATATTGGGCAGGAAAAGATTAAAGACAATATTAAAATAACTATTGAGGCGGCTAAAAAAAGAGGTGAGTCTATTGAGCATATGCTTTTGTATGGTGCTCCTGGTCTTGGTAAAACAACTTTGGCTCATATTATTGCCAATGAAATGGGGGCAAATATTCGGGTGACTTCTGGCCCAGCTATTGAAAAATCGGGTGACTTGGCTGCCATACTCACAAATTTGACTGAAGGTGATATTTTGTTTATTGATGAGATTCATAGGTTGAATAAAACTATTGAGGAAATACTATATCCAGCGATGGAAGACAATGCTCTGGATATAATAATTGGAAAGGGTCCTTCGGCGAGAACTCTGCGTATTGATTTGCCGAAAATTACTATAATTGGAGCTACTACTAAAGTGAGTCTCTTGTCAGCTCCTTTGCGGGATAGGTTTGGAGTGATTCATCATCTTAATTTTTATGAAGTTGAAGATATTGAAAAGATTATAAAAAGAAACTCGGGAATTTTGGACACTCATCTAGATGAAGAATCGGCGACTGAAATAGCTAGGCGTTCTAGAAGAACTCCACGTATTGCCAATAGACTTCTTAAAAGAGTTAGAGACTATTGTGAAGTGAGAGCGGATGGAACTATAAATAAAGAAAATTGTTTTTTGGCTTTTGATATGCTTGAGGTAGATAAACATGGACTTGATTGGATAGATAGAAAAATTTTGGAAACAATAATTGATAAATTTAATGGAGGACCTGTTGGACTGAACACAATAGCAGCGACAACCGGGGAGGATATTTCAACGGTTGAAGATGTTTATGAGCCGTATTTAATGAGACTTGGATTTATTGATAGGTCGCCGAGAGGAAGAATGGTGACTGATCATGGGTATAAACATATGGGGAGGAAACGGAAAGAATAAAGAATATTTCCATTCTAGTAATTATTTTGCAAATTTAAGGGAGTTATCTCGGCTCTCTTTTCTTCTATAAAATATATGAAAATATCAGATTTTGACTTTGAATTACCGAATAATTTAATAGCAACTACCCCAGCTAATCCTAGGGATAGTTCGAGGCTTTTGGTTTTGGATAAAAAAGATGGAGAGATTGAACATAAAAAGTTTTATGATATATTGTCGTATCTAGAAAAAGGTGATTTGCTTGTTTTGAATAATTCAAAAGTATTTCCAGCGCGGCTGATTGGAGAGACTGAGGATACTGGGAGAAAAGTTGAAGTTTTTTTGTTAAATAATGAAAAAGAAAATGTTTGGAAATGTTTAATTGGGGGAAGAAAAATAGAAGAAGGATTAAGAGTGAAAGTGAAAGACAACTTTGTAGCCGAAATAATTAAAGATAATAACGATGGTACGTGGTTGGTGGATTTTTCCATGGATGGAAAAGAATTAATGGAAGCCTTGCATAAATATGGAGAAATCCCTTTGCCTCCCTATATTGAGAAGCAGAGAAAAGCAGAAGAAAATACTTCGGCAAGCTCAGCACAGGATCCTTCGGCAAGCTCAGGACAGAGGAAAGAAGAAGAGGATAGAGAAAATTATCAAACTGTTTTTGCTGATGATGAAAAGAATGGGTCTGTGGCGGCTCCAACGGCTGGACTTCATTTTACCCCGGAGTTATTGAAAAAAATAAAAGAGAAAGGAGTAGAGATAGAATATATAACCCTGCATGTTGGGATGGGAACATTCGCACCAGTAAAAGTAGATGACCCCAAAAAACATAAAATGCATTCAGAGTGGGTGGAGATAAAAAAGGAAGTTGTAGAGAAAATAAATAAAACTAAAGAAAATGGTGGTCGAGTAATAGCAGTTGGGACAACAACAAGCAGGGCTCTAGAATCTCTCATTGAAATTCGAAATTCTAAATTCGAAATTCTAAATTCACCCGCTTGGGTAGATATATTTATTTATCCTGGATATAAATTTCGAGTAGTCGATGCGATGATAACAAACTTTCATTTGCCTAAATCAACACTTTTGATGTTGGTTTCTGCTTTTGCCTGCGCTGAGCCTAGTCGAAGTGCAAGGAAAGAGAGTATTGATAAGGCATATAAAGAGGCAATAAAAAATAATTATCGTTTTTACTCTTATGGTGATGCGATGTTAATAAAATAAATTATAATATTATATGGAAATTAAACAATTACAAAGTAAGGTTTCTAAAGTTTTTATAGATAACCTAAAAAGAGATAATATTGATTTTAGTGATGACTATTTGGTCCTAAAATTATCTGAAGAATTTGGTGAATTTGCTCAGGCATATTTAGTTCATAAAAAAAGATGTAGACCGGAAAAATATTTATCTTCAAGTGACTCTCAAAGGGAACTTTCAAAAGAGTTGTCTGATGTTTTAGGGCTAGTTCTTGTGATTGCAGAAAAACTAGAAATTGATGTTGAGGAAACTTTAATTAAAAAATGGGTTACCCGAGAGTTGATCAAATAAAAAAGCCCTTTATTTTTCAAAAGGGCTTATGTTTTTTTGATATGAATGGCTATGGTGAAATATGGGTTAGACAGAGTTTTGAAAAATCAATTTCCCAGGCTTCGCCTTTCCCTACTTCATAACAACAACCATCAATACCACATTTTTTGAGAAAATACTCAGGTATTGATCTGGTAAGTTCTAAATGAGTTACAACAATCACGGCATCAGCCTCATGGTTATTTGCCTCGATAGTTTCACAAGATTTTTCTTTACTCCCCCGATGTGAAATATCGTCCCAGAACTCCTCGTGCTCCATAAGATCGACTTTTAGAACTTCGTTCATTGCCGTTGCGCTATCAGATGCACGTGGCGCAGAAGATGACAAGATTAAAGCCGAGGCGCCGTTTAAATTTGCTTGAACTTTTTTCGCAAGCTCATTCATTTGTGTTTTACCGTGGTTACTCAGTCTGAGATTATCGTCATAATGGCCATGTCTTACAATAATGAGTTTCTTCATTCTTTCCTCCTTTTTTTTGGTTGTGTTTAAGGATGTTTCTTCTAATAAAAATTATTATCTTTTTTATATAAGCAATTAAATTGCACATAACTAGATTATAAAACAGTAAAATGGCAAATTAATTTTTAAAAATATCATTATTTTTTACTTTTGTCAATCTTGGGATTTTATTCTCCTTGACTATTATAAAAAAATAAGGTAATACTATATATATTGTATTACAAATAAAGAGAATATTAATAACTTATGTCAGTACCAAAAAAGCGAAGGACCCCAGGTTCCGCGGGAAG
>JAQIDC010000070.1 GCA_027858235.1 Patescibacteria group bacterium
GAACTGCTGATGATTCAGACGGAACTGCTGATGATTCAGACGGAACTGCTGATGATTCAGACGGAACTGCTGATGATTCAGACGGAACTGCTGATGATTCAGACGGAACTGCTACAGGGACAGACGATATTGTTTCATAAGTTAGTACATAAAATATTGAAAAACAAGAGTTATTAATTTAACTCTTGTTTTTTTTGCCATAAAGCACTAGTTCATTTTTTCAAAAATTCATTGTATTTTTAATGCTTGAAAAATTAAAAAAAAGCTGATAATATGACTGCTATGAATAAAAAAACTTACAATATATTTGTTATAGGATGTCAAATGAGTATAAGCGATTCAGAACGGATTGCTTTTTCATTGGAATCGCTCGGATACTCTCATGAGAAGGATATTTACAAGGCAGATTTGGCCGTAATTACGACTTGTGGTGTTAAACAATCAGCTGAAAATAGAATATATGGCTTAATCCCAACAATAAAGAAAAAGAATCCAAAATCTGTAGTTATTCTAACAGGTTGTCTTAGTGGAGATAAAATAGTAAAAAAAAGACTGGGTAAGGCAGTTGATGTTTGGATGCCCATAATTAATCTAGATAGTTTACCAGAAATTCTAGGTGGGTATATTGGTGAAAAGAAGACTCTTGAAAGAGATTATTTGGAGCTAAAAGCAAAATACGAATCAGATTTTTCCGCTTTTGTTCCTATTGGAAATGGTTGCAACAATTATTGTTCTTATTGCTACGTTCCACATGCTAGAGGAAGAGAAAAATATAGAAATCATAAGGACATAGTAAATGAAGTAAAAGAATTGATAAAAAAAGAATATAAAGAGATAACCTTAATTGCTCAAAATGTTAATAGCTACAAATCTGGAGATGCAAACTTTTCAAAATTATTAAAAATGGTCAATGATTTAAAAGGAAATTTTTGGCTGCGTTTTTCTACCAGCCATCCCAAAGACATGAGTGATGAGTTAATTGAGACAATGGGGGAATGCGATAAACTTTGTCATCATGTTCATTTGCCAGCGCAAGCAGGAAATAATAAAGTTTTAGAAAGGATGAACAGAAAATATACCAGAGAGCATTATTTAGGTCTTATCGAAAAAATTAGAAAAACCCTAGATACTCAAGCGGGCGTTATAATAAATGGTTTCTGGAACACAGCTGTTTCCATCACAACAGATATTATTGTTGGTTTTCCGGGGGAGACTAAAAAACAATTTGGAGAAACCTTAAGTTTATTCGAAACTGTTAAATATGATATGGCCTATATTTCACCATATAGCTCAAGACCAAATACAGCTGCAGCCAAATTTAAAGACGCAATTTCGGAGGAGGAAAAAAGAAGGAGAGAGGATGAATTAAATGATGTTTTATCAAAATATTGTTTAGAAAATAATAAAGAATATTTAGGAAAAACAATTGAAGTATTGATTGATAAAAAGACAAAAAGTGGACACTGGACCGGTAAAACAAAAACTAGCAAGACTGTGATTATAGAAAAATCAGAAAACAATAATTTGCTTGGACAGATAATTAAAGTAAAAATTGATAAAGTTAAAAATTTTGGTTTGTATGGAGATATTGTCGAATAACAAAGTAATAGTGATACTTGGTCCTACCTCTGGTGGAAAAACCAGCCTTGCAGTTGAGCTTGCCCATAGATTTGATGGAGAGATAGTCTCAGCTGATTCGAGACAGGTTTATCGTGGGATGGATATTGGGACGGGGAAGGATTTAAGTGAATTTAGCTTCAAAGAAAAAAATGGAGATAATGTTAATATACCTTATCACTTAATGGATGTAGTTGATCCGAGAGATGAATTTGATGTAGTCCAATGGAATAAAATGGCTAAACTAGCCATAGATGATATTTTAAAAAGAAATAAATTACCAATAGTCGTTGGCGGAACTGGCCTATATTTGCAATCCTTGGTTGATAATTATGACTTTTCAGAAACCAAGCCAGACAAAGAAGAAAGAAGTCTTTTGGAAAAGAAGAGCATAAAAGATTTAATATTTATCTTAAAAAATATTAAACCAGGAATCGAGGATGAACTTGATGAAAATGATTTGGGAAACAAAAGAAGACTTATTCGATATATACAAATATTGAAAAATAATAAAGATTTTTCAATAAAAAAATCTCTCAATAGTAAAAATAAATATAATTTTCTTTTGCTCGGACTTACTTTTCCGCGAGAAGTTTTAAATGAAAGAATTTATAAAAGATTGATACAAAGAATAGAAAAAGAGGGAATGATTGATGAAGTGAAAAAACTTCATGAGAATGGTGTTAGCTGGGAACGGATGGAGAGTTTTGGATTGGAGTACAAACATCTTTCATGGTATCTCAATGATAAGATATTTTATGTAGAGATGGTTGAGAAGTTAAACATCGCAATAAGACAGTTCGCCAAAAGGCAAATGAGTTGGTTTAGGCGTTGGGAAAAACAGGGGAGGGAGATAAAATGGGTAGATAATACAGGAGAGGCAAACAATGAAATAGTAAATAAATTTTTGAGTAAGTAGATTTAATTTTCTAAAATTTTAAACCCCCTGGATAATATCCAGGGGGTCTTTTTATAAACAGAATTGTCTCATTGTTTTCCTTAGTTGCATTCCTTTTAATTCAGGAAATTTAGGTTTTGGTGAAAATTCAGGGTTGAATTCAAATGGAGAGATTTCAGGCATTTGCCTAAGGATACATTTTCCGTTGTGAAGGCATTCTCTAATGTTCACAAGTAGGGCCCTGCTTTCAGGATTGTCGCATTTACAACTGGGACATTCAGGACATGGCAAAGTTTCTGCAAGACGAAGATTTTCTGACATTAATTCGAATTGATAGCAGTCTTCTGTTGTTTTGTCTTTGCATCCATTGACATAAGGGCATTTTTCTATGAAATGACAATCCATCTCTCTAGGTGTTATGGCCATAGTTTTCTCCTTTTTTTGAAAGAGCAAATTGTCTAAAAAAATACCTCCCAATAGGGAGGTATTTTAGAAAATATAAAAATTTGATTTTTGCAATATTCTTTTGTGTTTATGTATTCTTTCCATTAAGTATATAATAGCAAATAAATGAATAATTGACAATATTAATTTTCCAGATAATCAATTTGTGATTGTATTTTATTTATAGTCCTCTTTATTGCGCTACCTTTAATATTGGATATTGAATCGATAATTTCTCTTGCTTCTCCTTTTGTTTTTTGCTTTAAGATGTCGTTATTTGATGTTTTGATAGTGTGTATGTTTTTTGCTAATTTATTTTTAAATTCAACTGAGTCTCTTATGGCTATTAAATTAGAATTTTCTACGGTTTTTATTCCTTCTTGTTTTTCTTTCTGTTCTACGAGCTTCATGAAAATAGTTTCTCTAAAATTATCAAAATTATCATTTATGGGGATATTTTTTGAAAGCATTTCTACTTGTTGAATATTAATATCTCTGAAGAAATCTTTGTTATCATCAAAAATTTCTTGTACAAGGATATGAAGGATTTCTTTTTCTGGTTTAAGATATTGACCATACCCACTCTTATTCAAATAACTCCTTATTCTTGTCGTTGTTTCCCAGCCAACGTTGCCTTCGCTTATTGTTTCACCATCGTTTGCAGTTTCTGGAACTTCCATGTATATTTTTTCGAGATCATCTTCAGTTTCTTCCAAAATAGCCTCTAATGAGCTTTTATTGTTAAATATATAATTGTTGTTTAATAGAAAGTCTTTAAGCTCTTTTTTAAATATTTCTTGAGTATCAAATTGCTCTAGGGCGTTATTTCCTTCAATGTTCATATTATTTTAATAATTTTTTAAGTATTTCAATGACTGTTTTTGGATTGGCTTTTCCCTTGGTGGCGGCCATAGCTTGTCCGACGAAAAATTGTAAAACATTTTCTTTGCCCGCTTTGTACTCGGCTACTTGGCTTTCATTCTTTGATATAATTTGCTTTATTTCTGATTCGAGTTCTTCTGAATCATCGATTTGTTCAAGTCCAAGATTGTCCATTATTTGGGTGGGGTCTCCACCATTTTTATACATTTCCTCTAAAACAGTTTGTCCTGCACTTGAATTAATCTTTCCTAAGTATATAAGGGATATAAACTCGGCGAAATTTTCTGGAGTTATTTTAATGTCAGTTATATTTAGATTGTCTTCTTTGAGGTGTTTAAAGAGTTCGCCAACAAGCCAATTTGAAGCTGATTTTGCTAGCTTTTTTTGTTGTCTTTCCCAATCATCTCCATGGCTATCAATCCAAGCTCTTAGTTCTGTAATTACTTCTTCAGTATATTGGGCTAGTTTTTTATCTGAAACTAAAATATCTGCAATATCTTCAGTAAAAAAGTATTGTTCAATAAATCTTTCTTTCTTTGCGAAGGGTAGTTCAAGTAAATCTTTTTTAATTTCATTTATCCATTCATCGCTAATACTTAGGGGAGGAATATCTGGTTCCGGAAAATATCTATAATCAGCTGATGTTTCTTTTAATCTTTGGCTAACAGTTTCATTCTTTTTTTCATTCCAGCCTCTTGTTTCTTGAACTAATTCATCACCATCTTCAATAGCACTAATTTGTCTTTTTATTTCATATTCGATAGCTTTTTCGACGGCTTTAAAAGAGTTAATATTTTTAACTTCAACCTTTGGATTTAATTTATATTCACCAATGGTTTTTATTTCACAATTCCCTTCGTATTTCCACCTTCCTTTTTCTTGGACGGAAACATTAGCCTCACATCTCATTTGACCTTTTTCCATATCAGCGTCACTAATTTCTAGATAACGAAGAATCTGTTGATATTGTTGGCAGAATTTTTTGGCAGTTTCAGCGTCTGGAATCACTGGTTCAGTAACCATTTCCATTAGGGGAGTTCCACCTCTATTGAAGTCAATTAGGGAATGGTTTTTTCCTTTCGGGTGAGTTGATTTACCAGTATCTTCTTCGAGATGAATCCTCGTTATTTTAATATCGTGCTCTCCAACTATCATATTCCCATCATAAACAAAAGGAAGGTCATATTGTGATATTTGATAACCCTTAGGAAGGTCTGGGTAGAAATAGTTTTTTCTATCAAATTTACTAAGCTTATTTACTTTGCAGTTAAGTGCTAACCCGGTGAGGATTGTCCACTCAATAGCCTGTTTGTTGGCAATAGGGATGGTCCCAGGGTGTCCTAGACAGATGGGACAAACTACTGTGTTTGGCTCTTTGCCTTCAGCATCATTATTGCATGAGCAAAACATCTTGGATTTTGTTTTTAGCTCAGCATGTATCTCAAGCCCAATTATAACATCGTATTTATCACTCATATTTTTGCTAATTTTAAGAAAAATTAATGTTTAAACTATTTTCATTTTATCTTAAAATGAGCTAAAAATCAAGATAAATCGTTTTAGTACCCCTGAAACAGGTGTTCAACACCTAAAAAGCCAAGATTCGATTAGTTTCATGAAACGTAAGTACGTTCGTAAGTACGAACGTACTTACGTCGATAAAAAAATGCCCACTTTGTAGCGGGCATTAAGCTCTTTTGTGAAATTCTTTTGTAAAAATTTTTTCAAGAAAAATTAGTGAAAAATGTAGTAGTATAAACCAGACTGATTCAATAAATATTTTGTAAGCTTCCGAACTGTCTTTAAAAACTATTGATATCAAAAGATAGATTGAAAAAGCAAAGCAGATTATAGCAAATATTCTACATATATAGATTCCATATCTTAATATTTCTACCATTTATCCTCCTCTTGGTTTTTTACTTAGAGGAGTTAAGTCTTCAGTTATTAGTTGCCTTAAATATATAAGACAAACAGTCGCCACGATTAAAATAGAGGCATAAAATAATAAGCTAATTTTCTTTTCAGCATCGTCAATTAAAAACATTAAAACTATTTGCGATATAGAGATAGTTCCCAATATACAAATACTAACAGTGTAAAACCAAAAAAATATTTTGATTATTATCATCGTATTTCCTTTCTTGTGAGATATTTAATATAATCCACTAGATCCATAGCCATTTTCTCCTCGTTCTGTTTTGTCGTCTAATTTTGTTTCTAAAATAAGAGGGTTTTCAATTTTTTGAATGAGCAATTGAGCAATTTTTTGTCCAATTTCTATATTATAAATATTATTACTAACATTGGCAATGTTTATTGTTAATTCTCCTCTGAACCCGGCATCGATTACTCCCCCCATTGTGTTTAGCCCGGTTTTTGCAAGGCCACTTTTATCCCAAACAAGTCCGACATGACCTTCAGGAATGGCTATTTTAAGACCGGTCCTGACAATAGCTCTCTCGCCAGGGTAAATAGTTTTTGATTCCACGGAAGATAAATCAAGTCCAGCGTCATGTTCGTAGCTCCTAGTTGGTAGCTTTGCATTATCAAAAATTTTTTCAACTTTTAAGATATTATAAAAATCGTCAGTATAATTATCATGAAGCTCTTTACGGTGGTGGAACATTAATTCCCCACCATACAAAAATCCCTTAGATTTTATAAAGTCAGGGGAGTAGTCGCCTTTATTCTTCAGGAAAGGTGAAATGATTTTCCAAATATTTTGATTTATTACCTCTTTGTTTAAAAATAAATTATCTGGCGAACAATCTATTAACTGGAAATCATCAAAAAGCTTGTTGAGTTCTAGATAGACTCTATTTGCATTTTTTAAATGATTCGAGCTTGCCTCATGAATATCTTGTTTAGAATTTTCTAAGTATTTTTTCTTTTCCAATTCGTCCAAAAGTTTTTTTGATATATTTGAAGAAACATGAAGTATTATGTTTATATCTGGTTTTGGTACTTGGAAAACTTCATATTCCAGATTGTATAGCCATTCAAAAAATTGTTTTCGTTTTTCTTCATCGTCTATTTTGCCACCCTGGTGCCCCATGTTGGCTGATACATATCTGTCACTCAATACAATTTTCCCTTGCGTAAGCCAGGTTTTAATCTGATCTTTAGCGTCATATCTATCAGTCGCGTAAAAAATAGAGGAGGCATATGGCCCAACATTATCAGCATCACCGTACTTTCCGTTGAGGTATTCTTCAACCATTCCTGCTGACTTTTTCCCATATTGGGGAAATTTAATTATTTCGACCTCATAACCAAGACTTCTAAACCTTTCGGCTAGAATTTGGATTTGAGTTGATTTTCCCGAACCATCAGCCCCATCGATGGAGATAAATAATCCTTTTTGTTCTTGATTTTCCATTTTTGGATAATAAAAGAGGAGTAAAATTCCTCCTCTTTGTATTTGTATTTTAGTATAATATAGCTTTAAGTCAAGGCGTCTAGTTATCAATTATCTTAGAGACCTCTTTGTTTACATCTTCAACACTTCCCATTCCGTCTATTTTTATATAAACCTCTTTTTCTGCATAGTAAGTGGTTAATTCTTCAGTTTGGCTATGATAGGTTGCCAATCTTTTTTTAATAGCCTCTTCTTTGTCGTCATCTCTTTTTATTAATGTTTCTTCGCATACATCACAGAGGCCTTCGTTTTTGGGAATAATATGAGTGAGATGATAAACAGCTCCACAGCTCGGACAAGTCCTTCTAAGGCCAATTCTTTTTACAGCCTCAGTGTCACTAATCCATATTTCAAGGGCTAAATCAATTTCAACAAAGCTATTCAAGAATCGAGCTTGATATAGATTCCTGGGGAACCCATCTAGAATAAAGCCATTTTGACAATCATTTTTACTTAATCTATCTTTGACGATTTCATTCGTTATCTCATCGGGAACAAGAGTACCACTGTTAATTATTTTTTCAATTTTTTGCCCTAGCTCAGTTTTGTTTTTAATATTTTCTCTAAATATATCACCAGTAGAAATATGGGGGACAGAATGTTTTTTACTACTTAGTTTTGCTTGAGTTCCTTTTCCTGATCCTTGTGGACCAAATAGTATTATGTTCATAGAAATTTAAGTTCTAAGCCCTAAATCCTAAATTCTAAACAATATTTAAATTTGTTTAGTATTTAGTGCTTAGAATTTAGAGTTTATTTTTAAGTTGTAGATTTAATGAATCTATTTTTCTTTTCAAATCTTCTAATGATATTTCATTTAAAATGTGATAATCAGCTCTTGCAATCGGTCCTCCTTTGTCAGTATTTTCTATTTCTGAATAATCTCTTTCTATAAATTCTTCGCGAGCCGACATCGGTCTTTCATTAATGCGCGCTAGCAATCTTTCAAAACGAACAGAAGGGGAGGCGTGAATTGCCATAACTCTAAATTTATCTCCGAATTCTTCCTTAAAAATTTTGTATTCTTTCCAGGAATAGAGACTCTCTATTAAAATATTATTATTTTTCTTAAGTAGTTCTTTTATTTCAGGTAAGGCAAGCCTTGCATAAGCTCCCATCCCTAATTCTTTTCTTATCTTCTCTCGAATTAGTTTTTCGTTTTTATAATTTGTCTCAAGGCCTTCTTTTTTTATTCTATCAAAGGTAAATTTACCAAAATATATTTTTGGCCATCCAAATTTATCTTGCAAATATTTTATAGCCTCAGATTTTCCAGACCCTGCCATCCCGACAACGGCTATAATTTTTTTATTATTTATTTCCATGTACCTGTTCTATATAAGCCATCAAATTTGATATTATTATCTTTGAAAACTTCTATTATTTTATATTTACCTTTTGTGTGAAGTTCTTTGCCTAGCTTGAAATGAGTAGCCTCTGTGATAATAATGCCTGCTCTTGGTCTCGATAACTGCTCATCTCCGCGTGTTTCAAGTAAAGGAACCTCACCATCTAGCCAAAAAAAACGTTGTCCTTTTTTGAGAAACTTATATATTTGTCCACTCTGTGGGTTCTCCGGGATACATTCTTCAAGTTTTCTTTTTCCGGTCTTATATTCCGATATATTTCGGAGACATAAATCTGGATTAAATTCAGCATTAATTCCCATATTATTTAGTTAATTCTATAAATTTAAATTTTATTCCTTTTTGTTCATAGTTTTCTTCTGAAATTATATTCTTAAATTGAGAATAATCAGGAAAGAATGTGTCAGCTTCTGGTTCATCATCTACTATCGTTAAATAAAGTTTTTCAGTGTGGGGGAGTGCTTGTTCGTAAATTTGTCCACCACCAATGATAAATATTTCCTTGTCTTTGTAAATTTTTGCTTCTTGTAGCACTTCATCTAATGAATGTTTAATAAGGCAACCGTCTGCTTTGAATTTTTTATCTCTTGTGATAATAATATTTGTTCTATTTGGTAATGGGTTACCAATTGATTCATAAGTTTTTCTTCCCATCACAATAACATTACCAGAAGTAATTTTTTTGAAATTCCTTAAATCATCTGGAATATGCCAGAGTAATTTATTGTTCCTCCCAATTGCATTGTTTTTGCCTAAGGCACAAATAATTGAAATCATAAGTCATGTAACATGTAGCATGTAACACGCAACATTTTAGCTGTTGAGTATTTTGTTACATGTTACATGTTTTGTGTTGTGTGATTAGTATCCTCCAATATTTGCAATTTCAGCTTTAATTCTTGGATGAGGGTCGTATCCCTCAACTTCAAAATCTTCAAACTTGAAATCATCAATATTCTTTATATCTTTGTTTATTTTCATTGTAGGGAATGGTTTTGGCTCCCTGCTCATTTGTTCTTTGATTTGATCCATGTGGTTGGAATACACATGAGCATCACCAAAAGAATGTACAAATTCTCCTGGGACTAGTCCTGTAACCTGGGCTACCATTTGGAGGAGTAGGGCATAGCTCGCTATATTAAAAGGAACTCCTAGAAAAATATCAGCACTTCTTTGGTAGAGACCAAGATTTAATTGATTTCCGTTGGTGACAGCAAATTGAAAAGTTGTATGACAGAATGGAGGCACTTCACTTTTGTTTCCCTCTGAGGCCATGGCGTAAATAAAGTCGGGGTTCCAGGCAGATACAACGTAGGATTTTCTGAATGGTTTGTCTTTGAGCCCTTGGATCACCCAGGCGAGTTGGTCAATTTCACGACCATCTGAAGCTGGCCATCTTCTCCACATGCGTCCGTAAATCGTAATAAGGTCGCCCCATTTTTTAACAAACTCAGAATCAGCAGATTCGTCTTTTATTTTTTGCATGAAATTTGCTTGTGTCATGTCTTTTGAGGCGTCATTCTCAAGCGCCCATTTGTGATATCTTTTCCAGGCCCATTCATCCCAAATTTTAACATTGTTATCTACTAAATATTTCATATTTGAGTCTCCTTGAAGAAACCAAAGTAATTCATGAATAATTCCTTTTAGAAATACTTTTTTGGTTGTGAGAAGAGGGAATCCCTTTGACATATCAAAACGAATTTGTCTTCCAAAGACGGAACGAATAGAAGGAGGCTCTTCACCTTTCTTTTTATATTCAGCTAAAACTTCAGGAGTAAAGAAGAGAGGTTTGTCAGAACCATTATTAAGAATATCTTGAAGTAGGTCTAGGTATTGTTTTTCGGGGTGAATCATTTTAGTTAAAAGATGAAAGATGAAAGTATAAAGATTGAGATATCTCTTTTAACTTTTAACTTTTATCTTGTTACTTATTTATATTTGTTTTTCTTGCCCGTCTGTTGAAACTCTTCCTCCTTGCCATTGTCCTTTATACTGGTTTCCTTCACCAAGGACTTCGTGAAAAGTTACATGAACTACACGAGCACCAAATGATACTTTGATATTTGATTGACCAAGATTGGCTAGTCCAAAAGTAAGTTCCCCAGAATATCCAGGCTGAATGATACCGTTAAATAATCCAAGTCCAGAGCGGAAGAGGGTGGTACGTGGAACAATAATTCCTGAAAGAGTTGTTGGTAGATTTACTTTTTCAATAGTTTTAATAAGATAGTATTTCCCAGGTTCAAAAA
>JAQIDC010000071.1 GCA_027858235.1 Patescibacteria group bacterium
TGTAATTTCCCCTGTTTGATTCTAGATGATTTCTTCAAACCATTTCAATCATTTTTTAACATTAATACCAGCCAAGAGAGTATAGCTACTCAATCACAAAATGTGTTGACACCTTACCATTAATTAAGTGAATACACTTGACAAAATTAGAAAAAGTGGTAGAATAATCAGTTATTGCTAATGTGACAATAATACTAACCGAACCTTTAAAACTTATAGAAAGGAAAAAACGATGAAAAATATTTTAACAATTATATTTTTGTTTGTATTTTTATGTGCAGTCCCTCTAACTTTGTCTTGGTCTCAAGACAATTATTATTCTAAGTACGAAGGCAATCAAGATGCCGGAGCCTACTCAGAAGTAATAATTGGATCAGAAGCTTATGTTGAAGTACCACTTAGTCTCAAGACTCAAATCGAGAAAAGTGAAAATTCAACACTAACGAAAGCAAAAACAACCCTTGACTCTCCTCAACCATCGCAGAAGATAGTCTACTCTTCGGTAAAAAGCGTCACAAACGCTTCAGTCGAAAAAGTTGATAACACTTCTTACACCTATGGATGGGGATGGAGTTTGACTCAATCAGAGCAAACCTCTACTCCTAGTTATCGAGAATCAAAACCAAGTGTAGCTAAGTCCTTAACAGAGATAGTCTACAAGGAGCTTCCTGACGCGAGAAATATTACTTTTAAATCAAGGGCAGTTTCAGAAAATCCCTATCCCGGTAATGCAATCAAAGGAATAGCCGAAGGTGGTGCTGGTACTGGATACTTCAGGAACAACATTGAAGTCCGAACCGATGCCCAGGGAAATTCTTCTGGATCAGGGGAAGGTACTTCAGGTAATATCTTAATTAATGGTGATGTTGCTGCTGGAATTTCTGGAACATGGGAAAGTCCAAAAGCTAATGCAAATTCGCAAATTCATACTTCCAACATAATAAAAGGAGATTAACCATGAAAACATTGCGTACAATAACTGTTTTGTTCATTGTTCTGTTCCTGCTTGTTCCAATCAACTGTTTTGCTACAATGCCTGGTCCTGGGCCTGGTCCTGGGACTGCAACCTTAACTGAAACTTCATCCGAAGCGACAGGAACAGCAACAATCACCTACTCTCCGACTACGAGTAATTACTCAACTAGCGTTGATAAGCGCTTTCTAAGCTGGGTGAACACATCGATTGGTTTCATTCATCCTCCGGGATATGGTTCTGATGTCAAAGGTTGGAAAACCTTTTACAAGCCATACCTGCAGAATATTTCTGCTGATATGTTATCATCAGTATCTAACATTACTACAAGACGTTTCTTCACAAGCACAAATTATTTCCCAATGGTTTTTGCTAGACTTCCTGACAACAACGATCCTGTTGAAACCATTAGTGAATTCCCGACAGAAAATGAAAATGAAAACAAACTTCTTGGTATCCTTACCTACTATGGTACCCCAGATGAACCCTTGGAAAATATTGTCGTAAGACTGACAAAAAAGGCCAAAGAAGAAACCATGCTTGGTAGGATGTTAATACAATCCAAATATAGGGGCTATGGCGAAGTAGGTGGTATTTCACTACCTGCAACTGGTGGTATATCAAAAGTTCTTGGTCCCTCAGGGAGCAAGGATGATAAGATGGGAAGTATCGTGGTTGGTCCAGTTCTTGGAAAATCACACGCTGAATCTCTCGACAGGTCAATTGTCAAGATGTTCTGCTATCCGCCAGATCTAACCGTAGAGGAAAAAGTAGAACTTGCTAAAAGTAAGCCGGCGGAGCTTGAAGTGCAAGAACCTTTTTTCCCAGCTGGGATGCAGGCTGTGATGTTTGATTTTGATGACTCTCGAATAAAAGAATCTGAATTTGGAAAAATCCAAGACATTGCCAATTTCATCAAAGACGCCTGGTACAAGCTTGGACCAAATGAAAGAATTCTGCTCATCGGATCATGCGATCAAGTAGGTGAAATTGCCTATAACGACGCTCTTGGAGGAAGCCGAGCTGAAAATGTTTTTTGGGCGGCAACTGATCCAATCTTAACTGGAATGCCAAGAGAAAAACTTTATGGCAAAGTTGCACATGTCTCTGGAGGAAATAGAAAACTTTATTTCCCCAAAGATGATCTTAATCGTCGAGTTGATATTGGAGTTGTAAATATTGGAACTCTGGCTAACTCAACCTTGCTTCCACCGACCGAATAATCCGATGAAAAGGATAATAATCATGACAAAGATATTCTATGTTATTCTTATTTTGAGTCTATCAGCTTGTGCTGGTAGAAGTTCTATCCCAATCCACACTGTCACCATCGCAAAACCAGCGGTGGTCAAACAAACAGTAACGGAATTGCCAACTACTGGCAAAGAACTTACTGCGGCTGATTTCAGCCTGAACGCAACACCTGCTAAGAGCAAAAGTGTCGCTACTGAGGGAGGTGTTTCTACTGAAAAAATATCAAAACCAGCCGCTGTTAATGATTTAAGCAACAAAGCCGCGGGAGTTAACTCACATAAGTATCACAAAGATATTTATGTGAGAATGACAGCCACAGAGGATATAATAGATCATATTGGGTATTATAATGTCCCAATTTTAAATTTTCTCTCTGGCTCAAAACAAATTCCACCTAATGGAAAAAATATTTTAGCCACCATTGATAAAAACAACGAGATTGTCGCCATCAATGGCTATTCTTCCAAGGGAGGAAATGATAACCTGAGACTTTCAAGACACCGTGCAGAATCAGTTGCAAGTGCCCTTAAGTCAATGGGGTTTGATCTTTTAAAAACCAAAATCACCGGTTTCGGAGAAACCGATAGATTAGGTAACCGAGTATATTGCCAAGGCGTTATTATTATTGTAAAAAAATAAATAATAACACTTTAGCAACAAAAACCCCCAAGCGTAATGCGAGGGGGTTTTATTTTATCTAATTCTATCTATTAATTGTTATATCAGTAGTCGCTTTATTTATAAATTGTTTAAACTTTTCAATACTATCTATACCAGCTTCTTTCCAGGAAGAAGTTTCCGGTTGACCATTAGACTTTACAAAATCTATACTTTTTTCTTTTACATTAATTTCTATTGACTTTAATTTAAAATCTCCTTGATATTCAATCCTTATTATTCCTTTCTCCATATTTTCAGAATAGTCCGCGATAGTTCCATAATTAATCCCGGTAAAGAACTCGGTTTTATTTTCGATAATAGCTTTCACAATCTCATTGTTGTCACTCTCACTAAAACCAAGATTTTTAAATCCATCAGCTAATTCGAGATTATCCTGCACTAAATCTGGAGCTACACTTTTTTCTAGAGGTGAAACTGTTCCCTCTTCCGGAGCATCTTTAACACCCTCAGATGGAACAACTTCACCATCAGGTTCTACTGAAACAGGAGTGTTAATCTGAGTTGCATCTACTTGAACAACAGTAGGTCGGGATGTACTTTCTTTATTTTCACCTAACTGATGTAGAGCGTCATCAATATTTTTATTATGCAAAGCTTCATTTGGAAGTAGTGAATCTGGCGTTTTTTCACCAGAATATGCAATCGATGGGTCATCATATTTTGATGACTCCAACAATGAAGCTAAAACTTTTTTTCCGCCTTCTTTATCCATTTTCTGAAAATGATCAGCCCAATCTCCCCAATATTTATTATGATGTATTTTCCCACTTTCATCTATAAGAACCTTCATGTCAAAAATATGTCTTCCATCTATTTTTAGATGAATTCCTTTGCCATCAATCATCATTTTAACTTTTCCAAAAATATCTCCAGTTTTATCAAATCCAGGCAGAATATTATTTACTTGGCTTTTGTCCAAAACAAGACTTTCGCCATTCGGAACTTCTTTAATTAGATTAAGGATTTCTATCTGCCTTTCAGGATTTTGGACAGTAGAAACATATTTTAAGTTTTCACCTAAAAATTCCTTACTAAATCCTGCATCTAAAGGTGTAAGAAAACTATTTTCTCCATCCATCAACGATGGTGACGAAGAACTATCAGCATCAGTGATTCCCTGGCTAACGCTCGTTGCATGAACTTCTGGTAAATCGTTAATAATAACATCACTCTCTACCGTAGGACTAGTTGAGATTGTATCCCCTGAGTCAGGTAAAGAATCAGCATGATCATTATGACCACTATACTCATATTTTTCCAATCCTTTTCCCGTTGACTCTGCCTCACCAATCGTTTTCCCATGTCTTTCTATACTTTGAAATTTTCCATCACCTTCTTTGAACTTTTCGTGGACAGTAAAATTACCATCCTTATCCATTTCAAGTTGATATGCTGCGTGTTGTATTCCTGCTGACCCTACTTTTGTATCCATTTCACCATCAAAATATCCAGAATTAGCTGCTATATTATTAGCCTTAGCGCTAGCCCATTTTCCAATATCTCCATCGCTTGCTTTATAACCAAATTCTTCACTTTTTTCCTCAAGTTGTCTTGTTAGGGCTCCAATAATAGTATCATGTCTTTCTTTTCCATTTTCTAAAATTTCAACCTCCCTAATCGTTGCTGAATCAATATTACCAGACACTTTTGGTAAGAGCTCTTTGCCATTGTGCAAAATATCATTATTCAAAAGATTGTCACCTGCCTTCGTTCCAGACACTGGAGGTTCCGTGCTAGGTTCTCCGGGATTTTGACTTGTTTCACTTAAACCACCTTCAGTGACTTTATTGGTATCAACCTTAGGTGAAGTATCTGTTCGTGGTATAGCTGCTTTTGCTTGTGGGGTGGATATTTCTGGACTTGCTGTCTGTTGTACTGATTCTAATTTTAGACCACCGGGAGGAAGAATATTATTGTCATTAACACTGCCGTTTCCAAAGATACCACTGAAAAGACCTTTCCCAGAATCAACGGATTTGTGATAAGCGTCTTGTGCTACTTCAGCAATCTTATCACCAAACCAATGCCTAATCGCGTAACCAGCAGTAGCAAAAGCACTACCAATAACAGCTCCATGAACACCAGCATCAAATAAATATTTTTTTCTAGCCTTATCTATTTCTTCCGCTTTCTTCTTTAAAAGTGATTCAAGATTACTATCAACTCTAATCCTCCTTAATAACATTCCAGTAAAACGTTTATCATACGAAGGATCATATTTCAACTTGTTTTCATCTTTATCTTTTTCACGAAAGTTATTTTTAATGTATTTTACTAGCTCAGTTTTCATTAAATCTATATCGGTCTTTTGGTTCTCTTCGTTTTCTTCCGGGATCGATGAATCTCCCTCTAAATTAGCTATAACTACTTTGGCAATTTCTGGATATAGTTTAATCAATTCCTTTATTTTACTTAAATTTTCGCTCTCATCTTCAAAGTCTTTTGAATTTAAATTTTTATAGAGTTCTTCTATCTCAGACTTTGTACTTAAATAGATTTCACTAATTTCTTTCATTCTATTCTCAAAATCATCTCCATCTTCCCTATTGGTCGCAATAGAAACCCTGGCCTTAGAAATAGACTCATATAATGAAATCATTTCTGTTACCTCATCTTTTGGGGAACTAAAGAAAATCAACCCTTCGTCAATCTTCTTCTTAGTATATTCAAGTCTAGTTTCTAATTTATCAACAAGCTTGATTTTTAATATTTTTAATTCCTCTTCAGAATGTTCTTCTAAATATTTTTCAGAAAATTCCTCAGAATTTGCTTCTTCAATTTTATTAAAATGGTAATCAATTTTATCAGTTAAATCGACCCCGCTGACAAAATTATTACTTTCCTTATTCATTTCATAATATTTTCTTCTTTCATCTCTATATTCACCTTCATTCTCTTCTTTTATTATTTCCCTGAATTTAAGCTCATTTTTATTAAAATATTTTATTCTTTCGTTTCTATACTCATCTTCATTTTCATCTTCATTTTTTTCTCTAAATTTATCTCCTTTCCAATTTTCCTTAAAAAAATTATCTTCTTCTATCTCATACTCTTCCTTGGTTTCCGCTCTTCTTCTTTCCCTGAATTTATTTCCTTTTTCCCCGGCCTGTATATCTTTTTCTAGCAAAGATTTTCTTGCCCTACTTCTTCCCCTAACCAAGCCTATCCCCCCGGCCACAGGGACGATGGCAAGTCCAGCAAATGGGGCAGCTGCAGCTGAAGCTCCGAGACTAGCGACAGCACAAGTTCTAGCAATTGCACCACTAGCAAAATACATTCCGTTTTCGCCTAAGGCACTATCAGCTACTTGCTTATACCATTTATCGTTCTTTACCCTTAATAATTCTTCTTCTACGTCTGGATTGGTGTTTAAATATTGATTGATATTCAAACTCGCATTAATATTGTTTTCTTTTAATGCTATCTCTTTAAGCGCTTCATTTATTTTAAGTTCTTCACCCTTTGTATCTATTTTAGATTTCAATAATTCAATCCAAGCTTTTTTAGATTCTTCGTATCTACCCATTCGATATTTATAAGCATCTTTATACTTCTTATCAAAAAGCCAGCTTTTTGGCATTCTAGAGACACCATAAGCATCTTTATTAAATTTATTTACAATATTTTTTTCTTCATCAGTATACTTCTCATCAATATTGGCATATCTAACTTCAGTTTTTCCTTCAACAATATCAACTTCTGGTCCGAAATTTTTCATTCCAAGTATCAACTGCTTCATTATAATTTCATAGTCTTTCGGTTGTTCTAATCCCGTCTCCGCCATGTTATCCTCTTTGATTTTCGATAAATTTGATTTCTCCTTGGAAGCAATTTCTAAGGATTTAGTAATTGAGCTCCATAACTTACCAAAAACCTTTCTACTCAACCACTCTTTTTTATTAAATTCTTCAGCTTGCTGAGAAACTGCCTCAGAGTGATTAATCCCAGAAAGAATTTGCTTTATATTATTCATAACAAGCGTTTGCTGACCTGTCGACAAATCACCAAAACCTTCAATCTTTTCTAGACTTTCTAATTTTATTCCAAGCTCATTCTCAAGAAAATCTAGTTCTTTCTTACTTAATTTAACTTCATTTTCAGTAATAGTCTCTTCTTTCTTAATTATCTCACTATCTTTTAAGTCATTTACTGTCTCTTCTCGTACTTCAGAAACTCCCTCATTATTCAAATCAGTTTCAAAACCACCCTCCCTGTCATGAATGCTTTTTCTGATTAATGATCCTATTTTAGACAAATCAAAAGAACTTATTGTCTTTAATTCATTTGGAGACTTAGACAACAAAGCATCAATTTCTTCATATAGAGGGCTACCAATAATATGATTTAGTTCATTAATGTTAACTTTCTTAGAATTTACAGCATCATAGACTTCCCATCCTAGGTGCCTATCTGCAATTTGATTTTGCAATTCTATATTTTCAACTGGATCGTCAATTAAATATTTTGGGTCTGTCTCGTCTTTGTGAGTGTTATAATAATGCTGTTTTGCCAAATCCCAATATATCCAAGATTGACTATTTCCAATAGTGCTGGAATCTAAATTAATCCCAGCCATAGCAACATCATATTCCCTTCTAATTTTTTCTAAAGCTTTTGCAAGTTCTTTATTCTCAGCCAATTCCTTCAGGGACTTGGCATATTTACGGATATTCGGATAAGATAAATCTTCATTTTGGTTTGAGGGATCTGCTATGTCATTATAGAGCAAAAATTTCTTTGCAATATCTTCAATAGATAGATTTTTTATTTTATCCACCTCTTCTGTTAATTGTATTATATTCTCTTCATCAGGTTGAATAGAACCTTCAGCCAGATCATTATTGACTTCTTTGACAACAGAAATATAAATCTTTCTTAACTCTTCCACTGTATCTCTTATGCCAAATTCAGCAGGAACAGAGCTTATATTCTTCTTTGTACCTTCAAACTCAGTTCTGTTTAGAACTGCGTATATTAGTTGTTCTAATTTTTCTGTAGTAAAAATACCATTTTTAGTTTTAATAGAATTGTCATCTCCAGCTAACCCCCTAATTTTGTTAACGAGCTCATCAAAACTTAGCAACTCCACATCTGGATTTTCTTTAATAGTATTAATCGATTCTGGTTCAGTCACATTGTCAACAACGGGACTTAAATTAATTCTTTGTAAATGCTTCGTGACATCTCTTTTGGCTTGATTCAAGTTTCGCCTAGTCTTATAGATATGGGTAAGCATGGATGATATTTTACTTTTCAATTCCATGAGATCATTTGACTCGAAACCTTTGTCTTTACGAAGAAAAGAGTCAATCTTCTTTTTCTCAGACTCAAGAGTGCTAATAACTTTCTGGCTAGAGTCCTCAAAAGCTTTTATCAGCTTAGTATTTAAACTGGATAGGATTTCGTCACCTTTATTGATGGTGGCCTCTGGGTTATCTGAAGTATTTTTTAGTTGATTTTTTATAGACTCCAACTCTATCTCAATTTTATCGGTTTCACCGAGGGACTCAGTTTCCAGACCTTCTATTCTTGATTTTATAACGTCTATATTTATTTCGCTCTCTCCTTCCGGACTAGTTTCGACATCATTAGTTTTGCCTAATTGTTCCAGAGCGCTAAAAGCACTAGTATTAAAACGCTGAGGCTCACCACTTTCTCCCGAGGTGTCATCCCCGTTTTGAATAGATTTGTCTTGCATAAATTAAAGCTTAATATCTTTTTTAATTTTTTCAATATATTCTTCTTCGGCGCGCTCCAAAAGATCAGCGATAAGACGATCCTTCTCGTCCTTAGCTGCTTGTACCTCTTTTTTAAAAGCGGCATATATTTCTTCAATCTTTCTATTTAAATCACTTTTCATATATTTTATATTAATTATATTATACAACATTTTGTGTATTAAAAAAACCCTGCATTTGCAGAATTTTCAAAAATAGTATATCGATTTAAGACTTTAACTCATACCTATATTGTCAACAATTACTATTTTCTCCCCTTCCAATACATTATATAGAAAAACATCTGTCATGTCGCGTCTAAACAAATATTCCTTGTAATCCATTAATGTATAATTAAATTCTCTCCCCATATCTTTTTCTAACTCCTTGATTACTTCTGAGAATTTTCCTTTATTAATTTTCCCGACAATAAATAAATCAACTGGGGATGTTTCTGAATTAGTGAAAAACCCGGACAAAATAAACAAATTCATTTTCCCAAGTTCTTCAATCTTTTTTACAAAGTCTCTTTCATAGAGCATTTGCGACTTTACTATCACTGATTTTATTTCTTCATAGAGTATAAAATCTTTGTTCACTTGAAAATACTTTTTTTCTTGACCCATCGCAGCATCAATCACTTTTACTTTCTTTGTTGTGACAGTAGTTTTTTTTGTTTCAACCTTTTCTATTAATTCCTCTTCTTTATCATCGTCTGAGTTTTTTGAAGAAAATGATTTTAATAGTCCAAATTTCTCGAGATTTTCAAGCTCTCTCCTGACTGAATTAATTTGTAAACCAATATTTCTAGAAATTTCCCTAATATAATACTTTTCTTCGGGATGAAGGAGAAATAATTTTAGAATTTTTACTCTAGCTTTAGAGCCAAAAAGCTTAGCTAACATATATTTTTACTTGTAAATATTTTCCTTAACATTTATATACTTTTATAGTATAATACATATACAAAATAGTCAAAAATATTTGAACACTTTTTAAGCTATGAGTTATAGAATCGGACAACTTATATTAACGCCCGCAAGCAAAAACAACACTATTAGTGAGGTTTTTGTGGCTCAACCAGATTCAGACAAAGAAGCTCTGGCTGGTAAGATTTTTATTTTACTTGAGATTGAGACTAAACGCTCCGATGGTCTTAAGCTTGCGAATTTCCTTATAAACTACATCAATAACTCTTATTATCAGAACGAGAAACTTGTTCTAAAAGAAAAGATACCGTCACTGAGGATTGAACACATATTTGAGTCAGTTGTTTCTAGGGCTAACAAAAAGATATTCGAATTTATAAAAGAAGAAAACATTAAAATTTCACCCAATTCCCTCAACTCGACAATTGGACTTATTTACAATAATGAGATCCATTTTAGTACTGCCGGCAAGAATAGAGCCCTTCTCATTTACAAAAAAATACAAGACAACACATCTAGCTATAAAACCATTGATTTGAATAAAAACGACTCTCCTGAACAGAGCGATTCAAAAAATAAACTTTTTACAAATGTCATTAGCGGAACAATCCCTGAAGGTAGTTCTTTCATTTTTTCCAATGAAGCCCTCCCCGAGTATCTCTCCCCTAAACAGTTATCTGAAATATCAACCACATTACCCCCTACAAGTGCAGTTGAGCAAATAAAAAACACTCTTTCCCAGATAAATGAATATATTTCGTTTATTGGAATAATAATAAAAAGTTCACAGTTGAACCTAGATGAAAACAAAAGCTCTCTAGAAAGACCTATCCAAATGCAGGATTCAGCAAATAAGCTAAATGACACCGAGCAGGTTACCGAAAATATCCTTAGTCCTTCTGGAAATGTTAAAATTAAAAGTTACTTAAAAAACTTTAATTATCTTGTATCAAAATTAATCCCAAAAAACAAAGGGAAAGACACTCTCTTTTTGCAAGCAGGTTCTAAAATAAATTCGAGGGCTTTGAAATTTTACTCAAACAAACTATTTACTTTCATAAAATCTTTACTGGTTAATATTGCCAACTTTCTATTTTTCATTTTTAAATCCCTTGGTAATATCAAGAAGCTAAAAGGATCAATCACCTTTCTTGAAACACTTTTTTCTAATGTTTTTCTTACAGGGAAAAAAACTTTTGTTAGTTTCAAGGGTAAATATAAAATAATTACTATAATTTTTGTTATTTCTATTCTTGGATTATCATATGGTATTAATAAGGTCAAAAAAGAGAAAATTGCTGAAGAAGAAAGAATCCAATATGAAACCATTGTAGAAGACATTGAGCAGAGACAGAACCAAGCCGAGGCAAACCTCCTCTACAACAACGAAGACAGCGCAAAAGAATTATTTATTGAAATTAAGGATCTTCTTGCAAAACTTTCACAAGATACTGATGAACAAATAGTAACTTATGATAGTTTTTCTGAAAAACTTAACGACCAACTTGATAAAGTAAGAAAAGTAGTTGAAATTTCTGACAATAAACCATTGATAGACTTTTCAGATATTAACAAAAATTCAAAAGTTCAAAAATTAGTTCTTTCTTCTGGAAATATTTATGCAAGTGATACTGATCAAAATTCTATTTATATTTATAACCTTGATTCCAAACTTACAACAACTATTACTGACCTAAATAAAAAACTAGAAAACATTAATTACCCTGTAGCTAGTGATGATAAAACAATTTTTTGGTTCAACAATGATTCAATAATAAAATTGAACACAAAGACAGAAGAAATCTTTGACATTGATCTAGTAAAAAATCCCAATGGAAACATATCTGCAATGAGTACATATAATCAAAGAACTTACGTACTGGATAATAAAGCCTCTCAAATATACCGTTACGAAAAAGGAGACACTGGTTTTCTTAATTTTTCACAATGGCTTAACACTGAAACTGATTTGACCAAGGCTATAAGTCTAGATATTGATGGAAATATTTTCACACTTGATAATGACGGTACAATACGAAAATTCTTAAAAGGTGATGAAGAAAATTTTGTTCAAGATTTAGTAGAACCTCCAATTGAGTCAGCAAATAAAATTATAGTCTCGAAAGATAACAATTTCATCTATGTCCTAGAATCATCTAAATCTAGAATTGTTATATACGAAAAAGATGGAAGATTTGTAGAACAGCTTTTATCAAAAAATCTTGAAAATATCAGTGACTTTATTGTAGATGAAAATAATAAAATATCATATATTGTTTCTGACAATAAAATTTACTCAATTAATTTAAGCAATTTAGATTAATTAATATACAAACAAAAAAAGAGTCTCAAGAGACTCTTTTTTTGTTTGTATATAGAAAGTTATTTTAAAGTAACTTTTGCACCAGCTTCTTCTAGTTGGGCTTTAATTGCTTCAGCTTCTTCCTTCTTAACTCCTTCTCTAACAAGCTTTGGAGCTGCGTCTACCAAATCCTTAGCATCCTTAAGACCCATTTCGGTAATTACTCTTACGGCTTTAATAACAGAGATTTTATTTGCACCAGCTTCGGTGATTTCGATATCAAAACTATCTTTTTCTTCAGCTGGAGCTTCTCCACCGGCTGCAGGACCAGCCATCATCATAGCAGGAGCAGAGGCAGAAACACCAAATTTTTCTTCTAAGATTTTAACTAGTTCAGCTAAATCTAGAACTGACATTTTTTCGATTTCAGAAACCAAAGATTTAAATTTTTCTGGTACTACAACTTCTTTTGTTTCTTCTTCTTTTGTTTCTTCTTGTTTTGTTTCTTCTGACATATTTTTTGATTATACTTCTACAATGATTATAATATTGCAGAATTAATTATTAATTAATTTTATTTATTTATCTCATCGGAGCACCAAGATGGAAGAACCTGCCCTCCGAAGCCTTGGCGTAGGAGGGTTATTTTTTAGTTTCAATGGCTTTCAAAACTGTGACTAGTCCTCTAAGATTCCCAGCAAGAACATTCACAATCCCAGAAACTGGAGCATTAATTGATCCAACAATCTTGGCATATAGTTCTTGCTTGCTTGGTAGGCCTGCTAACATTTTAACCTCGCTAGCATTCA
The DNA here is from genome assembly GCA_027858235.1 of Patescibacteria group bacterium. Lineage (NCBI taxonomy): Bacteria > Patescibacteria group bacterium. Next base: position 12,666 of record JAQIDC010000071.1, read on the forward strand.
TGAATTTATTTTCTAGGATTCCTCCAACAAATTCCACCTTACCTTCATGGCTAGACATAAACTTGTCAACAACTTTAGCTGGAGCAACTTCATCCCCATACCCAAAAACAGCCGCTACTCTCCCATCAAATGACTTTACATCAAGACCATCAACATTAGAATCCTTAAAAGCGATATCGAATAAAGTCTTCTTGGCCACACAATATTCACTATTTTCATTTCTAAGCTCATTTCTAAGCTCTTCATTTTCTTTTACCAGGAGACCATCAAACTTTGTAAAAATTACAGACTTTGACTTACTGATTCTGTCTTTTAGAGCCTCTAGTATGTCTTTTTTTTGTTCTCTTGTTTTAGGCATATTATTTTAAATTATTCATTAGTATTTTTAAAAATAAAAAAAATCTGTGATACACACAGACTCAAAGACATGTTAAATATTGTCTAGTTTCCTCGGTAGGTCTTATTGTTGCCTACTATCTGTGGTCACTATAGTTAAAATATCACAAAAGATATAACTAGTCAAGGGAATTACCTATTTTCTTGATAATTGAATATTGGCCCCACTAAAATTACCTTATTTTCGCCAAAAGATTGAACAACTGACAATAATTTTACCCCAGATATACTTTCTCTTAATCTTGCGCCGGTGTCAAAAATTGTCATAAATTCTTTTTCAGCAAATTTCTCTACAGTATAGATTCTAGTAAACTCTTCCAAAAATTCACAATCAATCTTTCCTAGCTCTTCATTGTCTAATTCTTTTCTTATTAAATTTTTAATTGTTAATAGATTCTCTTTTAACTCTTTTAAATCCACTGACACAACATTCGTTTTTTCAGCCAGCTTTAGTGCTGTTAGCATCTCACTAAGCATATTAGTTTTAGCTATTAGTTCATTCACTAGAGTTATATTTGGCTCTAAATAATTATACTTATTACATTCTGCACCAAAACTAAGACTTGAAGCTGTTCTTGAATTATTTATAACAAGTTTGTCGGCAGGCAAATGCAAATTAACCCAAGAACCAAGGCTTGTATTAATATCCTTTTCTTGCCATTTGTCAGAACTCATAAAAATCGGTAAAGATTGTTTAGGGGTATTTAGATACACCCCTAAAGTGTCGAGTGTTGACCAATAAATATTATTCTGCCAACTATACTTATTGAAATTAGAAAGTCTAGAGTTTAGAAGATTTTGTGCTTCATAATATCCTGGGTAGTCAGTATTATCGTAATAATAATCAAAATATTCCAAAGGATAAACTAAGTTGATAACATCAAGGCCCATAGACACGCACCTCGTTCTAAAATTTTTATCTTTCTCACCTTCACAGGCTGTAAACTTAAATGGTTCATCTCTTGACTCTTTTTTATAAGCAATTTCTTCGCCTGTGAGGCTGGAAAAAATAAAATCATTTGGCCAGTAGTTCTCTTGGAGCATTCTCATCCCAACTTTATTTTTTAATGCTTGGCTATTTCTATTATAGCTTCCTTCTAGCTCTGAAAATTTAATTTCCAATATTTTATCTTGAAATTTAATATAATCATCATTCCAATTTTCATTTTCTCTTGAAAAAACGTCCTCTACACTCCGTTCCCCAAACTCATCATTAAAGACATTACGAAAATCAAGATACGACAAGTCTTGTCTCAATCCGCTAAAAAAAGATATAATTTTGTATACAGAAGCCCATTCATTTTTTAAATCTTGATTTTCAAAAAAATCCCTAGCTATTAAGTTGGCGGCAGTAATACTTATTCTCCAGTCCTCCTTATCAAGAAGACAATCGGGACATTGTTCATCCTGAAAATACAAAGGGAAAACTGAATTCATCCATTTTGTTACTAGATAAAAATTATTTAATTTAGCATTATTGGAATAATCATCAGGAATATTATAATCACGATAATTTTTTTCATAGAAAAAGACAGGTGATTTTTCTATCTTTCTCCCTTCTCTTATAAGCTCAACTTCGGCTAGTACATCATTCTTTAAATAATCGAGTAGTACAAAATCAAATTCCATCGCCTCTTGTTCACTGAATTTAGTTTCATCACTAAAATTAGTCTTTCTGTTTATCTGATCCTTTGTAGGCTTTAAAAGTTCCAACATGACTGCAAAATATGATGCTTCTAATTTTTCTCCTTCCAAAACTGGGTCATTCACTATCCCCTTTTCTGCAAAATCTTGTTTATATCTAGTGCTGGATATTTCATAAAACTTTTTTGTTATATTCCAAAGATTTTCATAAAAAACACTTTTTTCTATTTCCTTAAAAGATTGTTTCAAAATATTTTGATAGTAATACATTATGAAATCACTCGTGATAAGCATTGGGATTTCTTCAGAATTTAACTTCTCATACACGGAATAAAAGTCATTAGTTTCTTTATTGTAAATATTGTCAATAATAGCAACTCCATCATTGTTTAACATATCAAGATATGATTCGAGTTCAATCTTCTTTGAAATATCATAATAATTTAAAACATCTGACTTTGAATTTATTGGAAGTTCATATGTTGATATTTGGTAATCGAAATTTATTTCTTCAGGAACGTAAAAGTCAGCAAAAAATAAAGCTTCTGCCTGTATGTCTGTTTTGTTTTTAGGAGTAGTGGTTCCGGAAGCGTCAGGATCTAGACTAGGAAGGAGCTTGCAACCGCTGGGAGGACATTGAATAGAATTAGAGTCTTCTATAGGCTCTGCAATCACTGATGATTTTGGCTCAGGACCTGAGAATATTGCAATAATAACAAAAGCAACAATAATCAGCACAAAAATAACAGCGCCAGCAATGACTAATATTTTTTTCAAAAAGTCATTAGAACTATTTTTTATTTCAGTTGTTGAGTAGTCACTATAATTATCCTCGTAGTCTTTAGACATATATCCTCCTTAAGAATTTTATATCTATATTATAACATTTATAAGCAATAAAAAAAACTATTACTTTAAATATTTATTTTTATTTCTAATATGTTCATCATAGTCTTCGCTAAATATAGTCTCAAGAGTATCTTGCCTATTTAGATAAAAAAGAAAATTACTCTCTTCTGGATAAACAGCCGCCTCAATGGAAGATATGCTTGGATTACAAATTGGGCCTGGTGGGAGGCCATAATTTTTATAAGTGTTATATGGTGAATCAATCTCCAAGTCAAAATAAGAAGCACTTGGGTCATTTTTACCTGTAATGTAATTTATAGTGGAGTCAACTTCCAATCTCATCCCAATATCCAGTCTCTTTAATAAAATTCCGGAAACAATTTTCTTATCTTTATCATTTATCACCTCTTTCTCGATAATTGAAGCTAGAGTAAGTACATCATGCAAACTTCTTTCCTGATTTTCAATTTCCGCTCTAATTGATTCAGAAAGTTTCTTGTCAAAATTATTAAGTGCTTTTTCAATAATATCTGAAACAGAAGCATTATTATAAATTCTATATGTATCTGGGTATATATATCCTTCTAAATCATGTCCAACTGGAACATCAATTAAAAATTCTGGTTTTTGAAAATCAAAGGACCATTTGCTCACAGGTTTTTCTGTTGCTTCTAAAAAATCTTTTGCACTTGAAATATTGTTCTCCTCAAGACTGTTTGCTATATCAAATAAACTCCATCCTTCAATTATTTTTACATTTCTTTCCTCGGAAACAGTTTCTCCATTAACAAAATAATTTATAATCTCTTTCATATTCATACTGGGACTAAGAACATATTTCCCTGCTTGAAGTTTTTTATCAATCTTATTTTTCCAAAGATAAATTCTAAAATAAAAATCTGAGTTAATAAGGTTGTTATTTAACAACTTCTGGGAAACGATAGCCACCCCGTCTCCTTTTTCTATCGAAAAATCTACAGGAGAATAATTTTTAGAAACGGAAGTATTTATACTTTTGTTATAAAAGAAATAAAAAAGTAAAGAAAAAATGATTATCAATATTAATAGTGATTTTATAATTTTTAACATAATTTTATTTTAGTATTACTTAATTCTATCAAAGTAAGAAAATAAGAGCAATAAACAAGTCAAAACCCTTGCTTTTTTGGGATAACTATGATATAATATAAATAGAGTAATAATTACTCCAAAAACAAAAAAATAAACAAAAATGAACAATTTAAACAGACAACAATACTTTTTAATATTAGCTAATTTTAAAAGATTTTATATAATACTCCTTTTATTTGTTGGAGTTTTTTTATTTCCAAAAATCGCCTACCTTAGCTCTATAAGTCCTGAAAAAATTATAGAACTAAGTAACCAGGAAAGGATAATTAATAATTTAGAGCCTCTAAATGCAAATCAGTATTTAGGCCAAGCTGCATACAATAAGGCGCAGGATATTTTTAAAAATCAAAGGTTTGAGCACAACTTTGATGACAGGAGATTCTCAGCCTGGGTACGTGACGTAGAATACCGGTATAAATATGTCGGAGAAAACCTTGCAATTGATTTTGTCACAAGTGAAGGAGTTATGGACGCTTGGCAGAAGTCCCCTACTCATTACAAAAACATAGTAAACGACAAATTTTCTGAAATTGGTGTAGCGGTTGTTGAAGATAATTTTAAGAATGAGAAGAGCATACTGGTTGTTCAAATTTTTGGAACACCTCTTAATAATCAACTTTCTTTAAATTTAGACGAAGAATATACATTAGCAAATAAGCAAAACAAAAAAGTAATTAACAATCAAACTAATTACTTAACACACACAAGCCAAAATAATATAAATTTATTGGAAGAAAATAAACTGTTTTTAAATCTGCAAAATGAAGATAATCTTGCATTTGTAGAGGATGCTGGAAATGATAAAAAGTATCTTGATCTATTATTTACTATTGCCGGGTTTATCTACCTGGGTATATTTAAATTGGTTAATCTTAAAAATATCGGTTTATAGACCAAAGGACCATAAGGATAAAAGCAAAAGCAAATCTATAATAGGCAAAAATATTCAAACCAAATTTGGAAGCTAGCTTTAAAAAATATTTTATTGCCAGAAAAGAAGAAAATAAAGCAGCCAAAAATGAGATTGCCAGTAAGGTAATCTCGTTTTTATTTATATCTGAAGTAAATAAATCACCTAAACTCAATACTGTGGCGCCTGCGATAATAGGAATAGACATCAAAAATGATAGCCTTATTGCCTCCTCTCTCTTTAGCTTAGTTAATAATCCTGCTATAATAGTAATACCAGATCGTGAAGTACCAGGGATTAGAGCTACAGTCTGAGCTAGACCCACAAAGAACACTTTACCCAAGCTTGTTTGATTGAGATTGTTTATTTTTACGCTAATTTTTTCAATATAGATAAAAAGTAAACCAATAAGAACAAGCATAAAAGAAACTACGGGGATATTTCTAAAATTATCCTCTATATAATCTTTAAATAAAACGCCAACCAAGGCTGCAGGAATTGTAGCTATTAAAATATACCAAGATAGCTTACTGTATTCATCACTTTTTCCAATAAAACTTTTAAACCAAGATGAAAACAATTTTTTTATATCTGACCAAAAAAAGAAAATAACAGCCAGAAGAGTTGCTAGATGAAGCAAAACATCGAACATTATTTCATTTTGAATCGGAAGACCTAGATATTTATGAAGAACAAGAAGATGGCCAGAACTAGACACTGGTAAAAACTCAGTTGCCCCCTGAACAGCTCCAAAAATAATCGCTTTTAAATAATTAAGTAACATATATGGGATATCACATTTTAATTTTACCTCTCGCCGCTGGTTTTGTAGCTCAGGTGATAAAATTCTTTATTAAGTCCAATAAACAAAAAGTTAAACTAAGAAATATGGTTGCTTATTCCGGGATGCCTTCTGGCCATAGTGCTATTACTATATCATTAGTTACTATTGTTGGATTAGAGGCAGGACTGGCTTCGCCCTTTTTTGCAATCAGCGTAATTCTTGCCTTAATAGTAATCCGAGACGCGCTTGGAATAAGAAAATATCTCGGTCAACATGGTCGTGTTCTTAACATCTTAGTAAAAGATCTCGAAGATGACAAGTTAGTAGACGAACAATACCCTCACCTTCTAGAAAATATCGGCCATACTCCAATGCAAGTATTAGCTGGTTCAATATTAGGATTTACTGTTAGCTATATTGGTTTTTTACTTTTCTAAAATTTTAAAATAAAAAACACTCTTACATGTCGAGTGTTTTTTTTGTTGTCTAGAAAGTACATGGGAAAGTAAAGGGGAAAGTGCAGGTGACAATACAACCATTATTAACTGTCCCGTCGCAATCATTATCAAGTGTATCAGTACAATTTTCAGGGATAGCAGTAACTTCACCGAGGCAAATACCCCAAGCTCCGAATGCATCACAAGTCTGTAAACCGAAGGAGCATTCACCTACATTCGATACTCCACAACTTTGAGTAGTCGTTGGGACACAAACACCACAATCTGGATCACTAACATCTGGGTTGCCATCGCAATCACCATCTAGACCATCAAAACAATCTGGTTCAGCAATTCCAGGATGCCATGGATTAATCCCAACTGCATCAGCACAATCACAAGTTGAATACATATTAGCTAGAGTAGACATAGTATCAGTATTAGAACATGTTCCACTTATATTCATTCCAAAAACTGAAGCTGGGACAAGTGAGCACGCGCAATAATCATCACCATCTGCGTCACATCCCTCATCAATAGGAGGGATACCAGAACAATTATTATTTATTCCATCACAAATTTCAGTAGCCCCTGGATTTATTCCAGCGTTACCGACTCCATCTTCACAATCACAACTTGTTCCCCTGGTCGATGCATCGGTATTGTCAGTATTTGTACAAGTAGATAAAAATGTTCCATCGACAAAAGTCTGGCCACAGTCACAGTAATTATCATTATCCACATCGCAATTTTCATCTATTCCGCCCAGACAATTATTATCTATCGCATCACAAATCTCAGTTTCTCCTGGATTTATATCAAAACCTAGAACAGGGATATCATTACAATCTATAGGGAGAGTGTCTCCCAAAATAGGTCCATCACAATTATCATAACCATCTCCATCATTATCCACGCAAATTGACGCACAAGCTAAATCTCCTCCAACACAATCTTGATCAATCCCGTCGCCGCAAGTTTCAGTTGCACCAGGATGAACAGACGGTCCTATTCCTGGCGAAGGAGTATCATTACAATCGGCAAGTGGCTGCGGACAAAGAGTAGAACCAGACAATCCATAACCATCTCCGTCCATGTCAATACAAGCCTGCACACAACCAGAGAAAAAAGCTAATGGAGGTGAAACAGTGTAGGGAGTTTCAAAATTTGCACACAAATCATAAGTAGTCCCTCCTCCATAAGAATAATAACCATACATTAAACTATTGGCTGGAATATTTGGCAATGTGGTGGCAAATGTTTTTAAAACATCATTCCAACATGTATCTTCAGCATAACCAGCCCCACAAGGACCAATCTTGTTTATAGGGTCAACTGAAACACTTGACCCAAGAACCGAAGATAGAGTTGAAGACCAACTTGGCCAAACAGACAATGATTTCCCTGGTAAATAAGTTCCTGCGCCAAGAGCCGGATAAGAATTATTATTTGAATAATATTTACCCAAAGAAACATTCAGGGCAGCCAAGTCAGAGAGCCTTTTAGTATCACGAATAACTCGAGACTTTAGACTATTACAATGATCTCCTATGGAACACTCATCGTCATAAAGGCAATGTTTTGCTCCCTCATTAATACAAAAACCACTTCCAATAATATTGGAATTAAATTTCCAATTCTCTAAGATATTACCAAAAATATCTTCTGTCTCGTTGTCGGCATCTTGATTGTAGGTGATGAGGTATATATTTGTATAGAGAGTCTCTGGATTGCCATCACCATCAGTATCAGCCAAATTAGCAACATTTACATAAACAGAGTGACCATCACGAACAGCCTCATAACCATCTACTTGAATAGATTGAGGTGAACCACTAAAGTTTTGTGCTTGATACCAGGTTAGTGCAGACTGATGATTTGGATTCGGAAAAACTCTCATCGCGATGGCATCGGAGTCAGCTGAATTAACATTTTTCTGGAACAAAAAAACTCCTGACACAAATAAAATTACTGTCAGCATTATTGGGAGTAATTTGTTCTTTTTTACAAGAAAATTAATAGACATCATAGTATATAATATTTCAATATTATACCACAAAAATAGCGGACACAACAAAAATTTAAATTAAACTCTCTCCTGTCATTTCTTCTGGTTTTTTAATCCCTAAAAACTCCAAAACTGTTGGTGCCACATCAGCTAAAACTCCTTGAGGTTGAACAAAGCTAAGGTCATTGCCAGGAACATCTTGCCAGCCAAATGTTTTTCCTTCAAAATTATTCCCTATCATTAAAAATGGAACAGGATTTGATGAATGTTCTTTTAATTTAACTCCTGCTTGCATATCATACATTACATCCGCATTTCCATGGTCAGCTGTTATCATAGTAACGCCCCCTTTATCGAGAGTTGCTTTGACAATTTTCGAAACTAAATCATCTAAAACCTCCACTGCCTCTACTGCTGCATCCATGTTGGCCGTATGTCCAACCATATCGGCGTTGGCAAAATTAATTAAAATAAAATCATATTTTTCCCCAGAAATAGCATCGAGGACTTTTTTGGTTATTCCAGGAGCTGACATTTCTGGTTTCGCGTCATAGCTGGGCAAGGCTGGTGAAGGTACTAAGACGTGGTCCTCACCTGGAAAAGAATCTTCAATCCCACCATTAAAAAAATATGTGACATGTGCGTATTTTTCTGTCTCAGCAATTCTTAATTGCTTAAGTCCGTTACTGGAAATCACTTCCCCTAAACAATTTTTAAAACTCTCTGGTGGAAAAATTACATCAACTGGCAGACCTTTTTCATATTCTGAAAAAGTTGCAAATTTCAAATTTTTTATTTTATCTCCTCTTGAGAATTTATTAAATTCGGGGAGAGTAAATGCCTTGGTAATCTGCCTTGCTCTATCTGGTCTATAATTAAAAAACACCACGGCATCATTGTCATCAACCTTGGCAACTGGCTCTCCATTTTCAAAAATAACACTTGGGACAAACTCTTCATCATATATTTTGTTTTTATAACTTTTCTCAATAAGTTCTATTGAATCTTCGGTTTTATTACCTATCCCTTTTGTTATGGCTAAGTAGGCTTTTTCTGTCCTGTCCCAATTATTATTCCTATCCATCGCATAAAATCTTCCTGAGATAGTAGCAATCCTCCCCAATCCATGTTCATCAATAGCTCTTTGAACTGATTTTATATATGACTTTCCACCGTTAAACATTGTATCTCTTCCGTCCATAAATGCATGAATATACACCTTATCTAAATTATTTTCACTGGCTAAAACCAAAAGAGCATAGAGATGATCTATCGATGCGTGTACACCGCCGTCTGAAACCAAGCCCATTAAGTGAAGACTAGAATTATTTTTCTTCACATGCTCAATCGCTTCAAGTAATTTATCATTTTTATAAAAAGTGTGGTCACTTATTGTTCTGTTTATTTTTGGTAATAACTGATAAACGATTCTTCCTAAACCTAGATTTAGATGGCCAACTTCGGAATTTCCTTCTTCGCTCCAAGGCAGTCCAACAGCATCTCCTGATGCTCTAATCGTCATTGATGGGTACTTCAAAATATAGTCATCCATATGAGGCGTGTTTGCCATTGATATAGCATTCCCCGCAAAAGGTTGCCCGACTCCATATCCATCTAAAATAATCAGGACAACTGGTTTGGGTATTTTTTTCTCTTGAGTTTCCATTATTATTTTTTACTAATTAAGGACCTCCCTGTCATTAACTTTGATTTTTCTATATCCAATAAATCAAGAACTGTTGG
>JAQIDC010000072.1 GCA_027858235.1 Patescibacteria group bacterium
TTTGCTCTAGGTAAAACGTCTAGAACATTTTTAGCTTTTTCTCTGTGGTGAACGGAGTCAACAGGAATTCCTACAATATTTCTTTCAGGATTAGCTGCATCATGCTCAGCTGTTGCCTCAGTCAAAAATTCTGGTGAATGCATAACAAATATCTCAGAGTTACCCTCTTGAATAGACTTTGTAGCCCCTGGTACAATGGTTGATTTAATAACTGCCACATTACCCTTACCGACAAGTTTAACAACATTTCTAATAATACTATCATCAAAACCCTCAGGTGTGCTTGGCGTTGGAACTGCAATAAAAACAATATCGCATTCTGATATTTTTTCTTTATTTTTATTAAATGGTGCATCAAGAGCATAGCGAACAACATCATATCCTCTTTTTTCAAAATCATCAGCATAAGATGAGCCAATCCATCCCTGCCCAATAAATCCTATTTTCATACTATTTATCCCAATCTTTAATTATTAGCTTCTTGTTCTTGCTGTCAATCTCCACCACTAATTTTTGCTTTTTTTGCCATCCAAACTCCCGGATAGCTTCTATTGGTAGGGTTATTGCGTAAGTTTTTCCATTTCCTACTCGGGATAATTTTCGTATGTTTCTGTCGTTTAAATTTGTTCTTGCCATATTTTTGTATATTAAGCGAACGAGATTCCTACGTCGCTATCGCTCCTCAGAATGACAGAGGATAGGTATAGAATTAACTCTATACCTAATTATTTTTATATCATTATTTTAACATATATTAGCAAAAAATAAAGGTTTAGCAAAAATAGACCACTTTCTACACTTAAACACAAAAAAGCAGAGGTTTTACTCTACTTTAATTAAATTTATGCATTTTAAATGTCCTTGTTTATTTCTACCCGCTCGCCTCGATAATAGCAAGTATTGTTTATGGCTTATTGTAATATATTTTTAACACGTTCTTTCAGTTTAATTTGTTCAAGGCGTTTCGAGGGTCCATGGGGTCACGTCTTGAATTGTGAATTATTATTACGACAAGTAATACTTTATTCTAGATTTGTTCTTGCCATATTATTGTAATGTTAAGCTAACGAGATTCTCACGTCGCTATCGCTCCTCAGAATGACAGAGGAGAAGGTATAGAATTAACTCTATACCTATTTATTTTTATATCATTATTTTAACATATATTAGCAAAAAATAAAGGTTTATAGTGAATAGACCACTCTACATCCTTAAACACAAAAAGCAGAAGTTGCTCTGCTTTAATTGAAATGTGTTCGTTTTAAACGTTCTCGTTTTTTTCTACCCGCCCGCCTCAAGAATGGCAAGTATTGTTTATGGATTATTGTAATGTACTTTCTAACACGTTCTTTCAATTTAATTCGTTCACGGCGTTTCGGGCGGTGATTCCAGACATTTTTCTTTTTTGCCCATGGTTTTTATTATATTGCTTAATTGCTGCATTTTAAATAGATTGCCGCGTCGCTGTCGCTTCTCGCAATGACAAGTAAATGAGGCTACGTACCAGTTAAACAAAAAAGGTTTCACGGTATAAATCTTGAATTGTGAATTACTGATACTAATATTTATTTAATAACAGATCTATAATTTTTTAACATAAATATAGAGTCTGTTTTTAAGTGATTTTTAATCCAGTCTTTTTCCTTATTACTACTAACAACCTCTCCTAATCCTCGTAGAATTTGATTATCTTTAATGTTATTAATACAAGAAACACAATCAGACAAATAGTCTTTAATATTTTTCCCAGTTCTTTCTTTTATTATTTTTGAATTAATATCCCAACCCAAGTTAGCAAAAAAATAAATATCATAAACATCCCTCATTGCTATTTCACTTCTTGAAGTTAAAGCTGCTAATTTACTGGCAAACATATAATCTTTTTTGGCAATCAACATAGAAACACCAAGGTAGCCCTTCACCTCATAATAATCACCAATATTTTCATGCAATTCTCTAGTATTAATTTCAATTTTAATATTATGGTCGCCATCACCATAAGAAAGAAGCTCCTGGGGTCAGGTCTAGCTTTCATCCTTTTTTTCTTTAACATTTGTAGTGCTATAGAATTCACCAGTATTATTATTGACTTTTATATAAAAATAATTTATCATATAAACATCAAGACGAAAAGGGTCCCTGCGATTGCAAAATCAATGGCCCCCTTTTTATTTATACTCAATAAGATGCTTAATGTTAGCAAGGTAATCAAAATATTTCCTTGTTATTTTTTTGTATAAAGATGAAGCAAACTTTTTATTTGGAAACAATATCTTTTCAAATTTATTCTCTTCAATTAAAAAATCAACTAACATTTTATAATCACCGTCTCCCGAAATAAGAACTATCTTGTCAAACGATTCCTGCTTGTACATTTTCCTCATTACAAAAAAGATAATATCTGAATCAACGTTCCCCTTCTTCTTGCCAAGCATAGCAGAATTATGTTCACGAAATTTTAAAATAAACCCAGCTTCTTGAAGTTTATCATATAGATCCTCCTTTTCATCAATCACATATCCAAGGAAATAATAAGCCCTAGAAACACCATATTTCTTTTTTAAATATTTCCTAAATTGCACAAAATCGACTGTCCACGAAGGACTTTCTGAATTTGTCCCCATATGCAAATTTTGTCCATCAATAAATGCAATATTATTATTTCCTTTTCCCTTATTCATCTATTCTTTTTCTAATCATATATTTAATATCATTATATTAACATATATTAGCAAAAAATAAAGGTTTACGGGAAATAGACCACTCTCTATACTCAAGCACAAAAAAGCAGAGGTTTTACTCTGCTTCTGACTCTCTCATTAAAAGATTGCCACGTTTACTATCGTTCACCCCAAGAGTACTTTGTCGCTTCGCTCGGGCGCGCTCGGGTGCACTCGCAATGACAAAATAGAAGATTTTAATTTACACTCTTAGCGCTATAGCGTCGATCAAATTCTCTAACAAGATTTAATTGTTCTTCATTCGCTTTATGGACAGATTCTTTTAGAATACTCTTTTGTTCTCTGGATGATAAATCGGAATATTTAAAGGTTTTCTTTTTTTTAGTAAATATCATATGTTTATATATTAACATCTTTGATTATTTTATACAAAGTTTCCTCATTGCGGGTCCTGGGGTCAGGTCTTGTTTTTTGCATTTTAAATAGATTGCCGCGTCGCTGTCGCTCCTTGCAATGACAAGCAAATGGGGTTACGTCCCAGTGAAATAAAGATGATTTCACGGGATGAATCCCAGTTAAACAAAAAAGGTTTCACGGTATAAATCCCAGTGAAATAAAGAGGGTTTCACGGGACAGGTCTTGAATTGTGAATTAATTAACACGATAGATTCTATCGCTTCCCTCCAGAATGACAAAGAGGGTTTCACGGGACAGGTCTTGTTTTTTTTCATTGCCACCATCAACGACCTCTCCTAGCCCTCTTAGGATTTGGTTTTCTTTAATTTCAATATGTGCCACACATTCAGACAAATACTTTTTTAACACTCTTCTTAGCACTTGGTCTTTAAGAGACTTATTGTTTCATTAATTAAATTATTTTTTGCCCATGTTTTCTGATTTTTATCCAAAAATTCACCTAGTCCATGTAGAACATTTTTTTCATTATAATTATCCTTAATATATTTTATTAGATACTTCATGTATTCTATTTTGCTCTTTCCTGTTCTCTCATAAATAAGAGATTCATTAATAGGAAAGTTTAATTTTAAAAAATAATTTACATCAAAAAGATCTCTTGAGACTGAAATCCTTCTGTCGGTTAAAGCTACAAGCTTATTGGTAAATAATGTTTTTTTGTCAGCCACCTTTATTTCTAGGTCAGACAATAAAAAAATATCAGATGAATTATTTTTCCAAATTCGTTTATTGAATTCTATTTTAATATTTGGATAATTTTCTTCATACGATAAGAGATAAAAAAGAGTAAATTTTTTATCTTTATGCTCTTTTATAACACCACTTTTCCTTATCACTAAATTTAATTCATCTAATATTTCATCACTTGGACTAAAAAGCATATCAATATCTAGGTCAAGTGATAATCGTGGTAAATCATAAAACATCATTGCGGCTGTTCCTCCTTTAAAAACAACCTTAGAACCGACAACTTTTATTATTTCGTATAACAAATCTCTCAAAACAGCTTTGTGTTTATCGGGATTAAATCCCCTACTTGTCATAATATTTTTTTATTTTATTTTGAATAGTTTGAGGATATAATTTTGTCAAACGTTTCAAATATGTTTTATTTATTTTATCTTCATTATCTATATTTGGATTATAACCAAAATAGAATGAATCAAGGATAGCTCTTTCTGGGGTGGCCAAGATAACATTGTCCCTCCGCTCGATTCCCTCATTGTTTGAAAATAAATCATCTTTCATCGAATGATAAAGAAAATCTTTTCCATCAATTCGCTTCTTTTTATGTATGGTGGAAACAGACTGAATATCATTACCAATCTGAAAACAAACTCCGTGCAATAATAATGCTGAGTTAAAAGAAACATAAGATGGGATAATCAAAGTGTTCGCCAATTCGTAATGATTGTAATCCTCAGATAACGCATAATACCCCTTGCTCAATTTAAAAATTAACTCTTTCTGGACCATTCTTTTAGCCGTAAAAACAGTAGTTCTTTCATTGTCTCCCCATATTTTTTGTAGATCCTTTGTCCTAAAAACAGTTCTTCTGGTATTGTTCAGAGCTTTTAATCTCCAAGATAAATTTTTAATCATATTAGTATATAAGTATATAGATTTGTATACTTACAGTATACATTATTGTATAAAAATCGTCAAAAGGATTTGGTTCCTGGGGTCCTGGGGGTCACGTCCCAGTTAAACAAAGAAGGTTTCACGGTATAAATCCCTGTTAAATAGACGTTATTTCACGGGATAAATACCAGTTAAGCAAAGAAGGTTTCACGGGACAGGTCTTGTTTTCTGCATCGCCACGAGATTCTATCAGTCGCTTTCGCTCCCTCCAGAATGACAAGGGGAGGTATTTTATTATTTTCTAGATTCTGAATCGAGTTCAGAATGACAGGGTGGTGTTTTTTTCTTTCTGCCCGCCCGCCTCGAGAATATCAAGCTTTGTTTAGAACTTATAGTAAAGTACTTTCAACACGTTCTTTCAATTTAATTCGTTCACGGCGTTTCGGGCGAGGCATTCCTGGGGTCACGTCCCAGTGAAATAAAGATGATTTCACGGGATGAATCCCAGTGAAATAAAGATGATTTCACGGGATGAATCCCAGTGAAATAGAGATGGTTTAACGGTATAAATCCCAGTGAAATAAAGAGGGTTTCACGGGACAGGTCTTGAATTGTGAATTATTTAGACCTCACTTATAACATCAAAGCCCTTAAAACTACCTGTTATTGCTAATCCAATTATTTTTTTAGACAATTTCTGTTTTTTTATTTTTTTTGCAGTTTCATTTAAAGTAGCTCCCGATCCAACAGCATCATCTATTAATAATAAATTTCTAAACTTAAAATTATTGTCAATAAATATAGTTTTTTTTGCATTATCAATTCTGTCGCTCATGTTACTCAAAGTCTTTTGAGGAATCATTATTTCACTTTTTATTTTTACTAAGTTTAATTTGCTTATCTTTAAATCTAGATTACCTTCTAATTCTTTCATAAACTGCACTTCCCTCTTTACGGTTGGCGGGATAAAAGCTATCCCGTCTATATTGTATTTTTTAATAGTTTTTTCTATTTGAGGCTTAATAATGCTTACAAGCTCTTTTATAAGGGTCCTGTTCTGACTTTGCTTTGCATAAAGTAATAGTTGTCCTAATCTAGTTTTACCGAAACGTTCAATACTGTAAAAATCTAAATATAGGGTTTTATCTAGAGCTAAATTATTAAAAGAATTTCTCATTTTATTTTCACCATCTATCAATCCATCTAATTTATAGGCATCATATTTATCAATAGTTTTAATATATTCTTTGGCTGTTTTTGATATATCTAAATTTTGTTTTTTACACCAATAAATAAAACCATCAACTCCATCCATCTTTTTCCCATCAGGAGTTATAATTAAATAGTTTTTGTTTATTTTTTCTTCTACTTCTCTTTCCAATGCTACATTCTCTGATGTTTCTTTGTTATCCTCATTGAGTAAATAATACACCCTTGGTGGTTTACCCACCTTATTTATATAATTTTTTTCTACTAAATCTAATAAATACCTATGGACCATTTGTCTAGAAATATTAAAATTACCCGACAATTGACTTGCAGTGACCTGTCCTCTTTCCTTAATATATTCAATTATTTTAGTTTTAGTGCTATGCATATAATAATTATACAGTGTTTACAGTTTACTGTCAACTGTAAACACTTATATCTGTTGCATTATTCTAACTTTTCTTATCCTCTCGCGCAGGAAGATATTACTCTGTTTTTATCAATTTAACATTTTCTTCTTTGAAAAATGTGTTATATTTTTTACATATTTACACATATTCGTAATAATTTCATTACAAATATACAATTAATCTGCTACATATAAATCGTATCATTTTTATATGGATATCATATAATTTTCGTAACGGTAAATAGATTTTTAATCTTCTCTACTTGCGACTCTCTTGCGATTTATTGTCCTATAATTTCTGCTCAATAAATTCTCTAAAACTAAGAACTCTTTCAATGTCGTCTGGATTTATTAAGAATGGCTGAACATCGACTGACAATTGTTTCAGGTTTATTTCATCGGTTCTTTTTATCAATATGCTCTTGAGCTTTTCTTTATTGATTTTTCTAATCTTTTCTAGGTATTGGTAATCAGGTAATGTTTTGCCGAGAAGAAAAGACACGTCATAAAAATCTCTTCCTTTTGCTCTCTTTCTGTCGAGTATTGCAATAATTTTTTGTACTAAAATAACTGATTCCGTATTCGTTATTATTCTTCTATATACTCCAAACTTATTTAAGAGAAAAGACTTTGTTTCGGCTAATTTCTTTTTTTGAACTGCATCAACCCTAATTAATATTTTTTCATCATTATTTCCTGATAAATTATTGTCAAATAATAAATCTGGGAACTTAATATAGCAATGATAAGCTCCTTTCTCGATAAATCTATATTCCACTTTATACCCTTTGTTTTCCATGTCAGTAACTACTTTTTCGAGTAAGCCAGAAAATTCTTTGTAGCTAAGACCAAAATTATCAAAATCCAAATCTTCAGAAAACCTTTCTGTACCATAAACTATTCTTATCGCTGTTCCACCAATAAAACTAAGCTTCTCGCTTCCCTTTTGTTTATATATTGAATCAAGCAACTCGTATTGCAAATATTCTACAAGAAGATTTTTAATATGATGTTGGCTTAAACTTTCAGGATATTCACTTTTTATTTGTTCTAGACTATACATAAATCATTTTAATAATTCTATTAACTTTACTGCTTCCCGTTAGATCTCTATATTCTTTTATTTTTTTATAATCTAATTTTTTTATTTCTGACATATTCAATCTAAGCTCTTCTAATTCACTTTCGTTATTTATTTTCGAAGAGTTTAAATATAAATAATCAATCAAGGCCTTCTCAGGTGTAGCTATTAAATACGGTTGATCTTCGGTGTCTATTTTTTTATATCCAAAGAATAAAGACTTTTTGATGTGGCGATAAATAAATAAACCGAGCTTATTGCTATAAGTTCTGGTAGTTTTTGTTGTCACTGAAGTAACATTAAAAACCATTTCTGGTATCAAACCATAGAGGGATAAAGCCCACTCTAGGCTAATATAGCTCGGTTCATATAACCTATAGGCAATATGTTCTTTTTTTATTTTATTTTTTTTATCCAGAACTACATATATTCCATTTTTTAGCTTTGCAATATAGCCCTTATTTGACCACATTGTTAACTGATATGGATACACATTAATATTCATTAATCGCAATAATTGCAACGAAAAGACAGGTTCATTAATTGTGTTGATAAAATCAATGTATTTCATTTTTTTATTAATTTTAATAATATACTAAAATTATATCAAAAAAAGTTTATTTTGTAAAGGGGCTATTTTATATCTAGGAAAGTGCTTCTAGGAGGGGTCCACTCCTTTTTCTCACTATTTTATATTTAAAGACAGTTTAAATTAAATCTGAAACATCTCATTTCTTGTATTAGTTATATTTAACTAATACAAGAAATATCATTACTATTTATTTCTTTAATTATTTCTGCCCGCCAGTTTTGAGAATAGCAAGCATTATTTATGGTTTGTTGTAAGATACTTTATCACGTTCTCTCAATTTAATTCGTTCACGGCGTTTCGGGCGGGCCCGACCACCTCGAGAATAGTAAGCATTATTTGTGAATTGTTGTAAAATAATTTTAACATGTTTTATTAATTTAATTCGTTCACGGCGTTTCGGGCGGGGATATATTTTTCTTTTGCTACGGTATAGAAAAATTTTGGAATGACAAGGTGAGGTTTTGTTGTATTACTTTAGAGTAAAACGAAGATCCTGAATCGTCCCGTTTACGACACTTTGTGACTACGGGAGACATCGCTCACGCGCGAGCCAGTTCAGGATGACATTTAATTTTTATAAATTTCCAAATAACTTTCGGTCATTTTATTTGAGGTAAACTTTTCTTTTTCAATAGCCTTATTTAGGGAATAATCTGAAATTATTTTTAGTTTTTTTATAAAATCTTCTTTATCGCCTGCAAGAAATAAATTATTTATATTGCTGATAACCTCTTTATTGCCTCCAACATCAGAAGCTAGAATGGGAACACCTGAGAATAGAGCCTCAATCAAAGAAATAGATAGCCCTTCATAGCGAGAAGGTAGGGCGTATACATCGAAGGCTCTAATATATTTGACAGCATCATTGAGCTCTCCAAGAAGAAAAACTTTTTCTCCTATATTCTTTTTTTCAATTATTTTTTCTAAACTACCTCTTTCATTCCCCTCTCCTATTATCACCATTGCTAGATTAGGAATGATTTTCTCAATTTCTTCAAAGTTATTTAATAAAAATGCATGATTCTTCTGATAATCAAGCCTGCCGACAGTTCCTATAATAAACTTATCTTCTAGATAAATATTATATCTCTCCTCTAAATAATCTCTGGCGTCTTCTTTCACTAAAAAATCTTCTTCACTTGTGTTTATACCGTTATAAATAGTCTTTCCGTCCTGAACTAACTTAATGTCTTGTGCTCTTTTTTGATTTAGTCCACTCACAAAAACTTTTTCATCAACAAAAATAAGTAAAAACTTGAACAGAATATAGTTAGCGATTTTTAAAATTATATTTTTCTTGTAGCCGGAATCCAGGAGTGATAAGCCATGAAAGGTGAAAATTGTTTTTAATTTTTTATCTAGTAACTTAACGCTCATTGCGCCAAGTAGAGCATTAGTACTATTGAAATGTACTACGTTGAAATCTTTATTTTCTATATATTTCTTCAATTCAAAAATATATTTAACCCCCGAAAAAGGATTTGCTGATCTTCTGAGATTTTTTATTTTTACACTTTCAATCCCCTCTTCTTCTAACTTAATTGGCAAATAGCCATCTTCGCCATATGCGACTGTCACGGTCTGCCCTGATTCTTTTAAGCATCTCGCTAAATTCAAAAGAAAAACCTGAGCACCGCCAAGTTCACCCTTTGTTATTACTAATAAAATATTTTTTAGAGTCTTTTCCATTGTTTTTAAAGTAATTTATCTTGATTGTTTTTTTCTTTAAAATAGTTCTCAGATTTATTAAATACTTCTTCGATCCATAGAATTGTCTCCTGCGCGTCTTTATCAGAAACTGCTAGTCCGCCAGAATATAAATCATAATTTCTTTTTTTTCTTATCTTGTTCCCAACAGATTTAATATCCTTCTTTTTAAGTACTATTGCTAATTCATCTATCAACTCTTTATGGTGACCTCTATTTGAATCAACTCTCAATCCTTCTTTTGCACAAACCGATATAGCTAGCTTCAAGAGAGCATCATAGGCAAATCTAAATTTAACGTCATTGTTGTCGCTTCTTTTTGCTATCTTAAAATCTTTGTTTGCTGCACTAAAATATTTTGTAATTTGATTCTCAGTAAATTTAAACTTTTTGAATGTCATATTATTTTTAAATACTCGTTTGCGAAGATATTTTTTAAAAAATCATCTTCCCCTTTTTTCTCTAAAAAATCTTTTTTGGAATAATTTACAACATTTATTTCTCTTCCAAAATCTTCCTCAAGACTAGACATTGCCTTAATGATTTCTATTGAAGAATGTTTTCCAACAAGCAATAAATCAATATCGCTATTTTTGTTAAAATCACTTCTTAAAAATGATCCAAAAATATAGGCCAAATCTATCCCTGAAATTTTTTTCAATTCTTCTTTGATTCTGTTTTCAAAACCATACTTAAATATATAAATTTTTTTATATTCTTCGATAAGCGGAAAATTATTATTTAAAAAATATATTTTTCTATTTCCATCCACCTCGCTACTTAGTAATTTTTCATCTTCTAGTTCTTTAAGTTTCTTACTTAAATTACTCACATCCAGCTTTAGAACACCTGCCAAATCGTGAAGATGTTTCCTTGTCTCTGGATTCATAAAAAAATATCCCAGCACCTTTATTATTATTTGAGATTTTTTATTAAACATATTGTGGTAAATAATTACTATGATTATGGTATAAATATACCATGTTTTTATTTTTTGTCAACTCTAAAAGATAAACTATATACCCTCCGCTCTAAAGAGTACATTCACAGTTTTATAGATTATCTTCATGTCAAACATCAATATCTTCAGGGCTGAATTGTTGCGACAAAAATCTATATATTCATTATCCAGCTCAATATGACTTTTTTTTGCTATTCCTTTTTGTGACTGATAATTACCTGTCAAACCTGCCTTAATAACTTTCTTGCAATCATCCCCCCTGTCGAGTAAAACTTGATACACTTCAAGATTCACTGGTCTTGGCCCAACAAAGCTAATATCACCTATCAGAATGGCTAAAAACTGCGGAAATTCGTCGATATAGGTCTTTTGTAGAAGTTTACCCATATACGTCAAACTATGGCCATTATGCTCCAAGGTTTTCGTGTGAATAAGAACTCCTCTTTTTCTTAAATCTTCTATTACTCTTGGTTTAAATATATTAAATTTTATCAGATTGAATGGTTTTCCTTGAGATATTCTCTTTTCCACATAAAACAAAGACGCAAAAGTACGGTGGAGTGTAATATGTTCAATAAATACAAGAATCGCAATAAGAAGTGTAAACGGTAATGTTGCAATAATAATAATCAAAGAAAAAACAATATCAAGTATTCTTTTTGATATTGGCATATTTACTTGTATATTTTGGTTGTTATTTTTATTCATTCTTAATATTTTAACATATTTAACATACATGTCACTAGTTTGTTGGGTTGGATTGGGTTTGGATTGACATTTTAAAAGCCCATCGTTTTCTGATGGGCTTTTTTTGCTCTGTTTCATAAGTCTTCCTTTTTAAGAACGTCATTCCATAGATAGTCTACTATGCAATACTCTCCGTTGTCGTCATCCCTGAACTTAAAAAATATCTTTTTTGGAGATGGGAATAAAAGTACGCAACCATTCTTTTTTTCAATTTCAACCATATATTCAGAAAATTTCGAAGGATGTACATACATGAAAGTATCCAACAATTCATCTAGTGAAAAAATATTGTCTTGTGGTATGAATTTGTTTCCTGAATTGTTGTCTTCTGGAGTTGATATTTTTGATATATCAATATTATTTTTATTGATCTGTCTCATAACAAACTCCTTTCAAAGGTTGGGTTAAAAAGGGCTAGCTACTTTCATTATGACATAGTTAAGCTTATTGGCCTATGACACAGAAGTTTGGCTTCCAAGACAAAAAGCCCCGTTTCTCAAGGGCTTTATTTATTAAAATTCATCAACTTCATCATTAGGAACTGAATTTGCTACATAGAAAATGTTATTTTAAATATTCATCAAAGGATTTATCATTTTATATTCTGTTCATTTTGCCCTCCTTCTGAAAAGAGTTTAGGGTTCTGTTACCTGTTCTTGTCTTTCAATATATCAATTTTCTTTTTTACTTCATGAGGTTTCTCTATACTGCTTAAAAAAACCTCCTCCTGACTTGTTCCAGCAGTATTTATGGAAAGATGTCCTGTGTGAGTTATTATTCTTTCAAAAAAAGGTTCTCCTACATTTATATCAGTAATTTTTGAATAATCTATGCTGGTCAAATTGGTTGACAGCCAACCCCTGTGAATCAATATCCGTTTGTTCGTGAGTGCATAGGCATTGGCCACTCGGAAATAAAAACCAAAGAAAAACCAAACAGAAAGCAGAAGCATCGTTGCTGAATACACCTCAATGAACATCATCAAAACAGAAATAACAGTCAAGACGACAAGGCCAATCTTGAGATATCTTTCCCCTATTGAGAATTCATATTCTATCTTTTCATCAGTTCCCAAAACTTTTTTCCAAATTTTTTCGTAATTCATAAATTTTAAATATTAACTCTTTTACTATCGAGTAGCCCAATTAAAAACTTTTTGACTTTTTCTAACTCGACCTTATTGTCGTGTTTAAACATAATAGGCTCAGTATCTATGTCATCGAAATATACCAAACTTTTCAAGATTAAATTAACATCAATATCCTCAAACTTTTTCTGACATAAATCTAAAATTTCTTCAAAATCATGCTCTTTGAAAATAAAATATAAATCAATATAATCTTTATTTGTAGCTCTGCTTAAGATAGCTGACAACTTCATGCAGGCAATATCCTCGATTGAGGCTAGGGCCAAATAATCTTCTTCAATCAAATTCTTTAGCAGTTTATATCTATAGGAAAAAAAACTCAATTTAACATCACCGTCAATCAAGACAGTTAGCGTATTTTTATCTTCTTGAATTTTCAAAACTTTATAATCAACAAACACCTCTTTTATTGCTGTGAATAATTCCGTGGTATCAATATTTCCTTGTTTAAAGAAATCAAAATCAACACTATCTCTGTGCCCGATTTGCAAAGCCAAAGAAGTCCCTCCAGCCAAGTAAAACTCTTTTTTAAAAAAACTTAAAAGAGGTAAAATCTTAATTCTTTTTTTATCTAAAATGTCGTAAAACATGTTTTGTTTTTTTAGGTTCTAACTTGAAAATAATTGACCAATAATTTAATGATTTATTGTTCCATTCACCGGGTAAGGGGTTTTCGACTTGCTCTTTTATGTCTTTTTTGCCATAAATACTAAACAATAAATCAGTTGTTTCTTTTGTGCCTAGATTTAAAATATTGGTAATAATCCTTTTTTTATTTTTATAAATATCCATTTTGGAAACATCAAATGACCAAAGAAATGGCTTAAATTTTTTTAAAATTTCTGTTTGATTTTGTTCCATATAACGCTATATTATCACATATTTAACCAAAAATCAAGAAAGAATTTATACTTTTTTAAACAAAAATTCCCCTACAACTAGGGGAATTTTAAGAGTTTGTTATGCGGAGAGGACGAGATTCGAACTCGTGGTACCTTTGACAGCACACACGCTTTCTCCGTTCAGCTAGCTTTGCTAGTGAACGGATCCGTTCGCTCTGCCGAACGGACAAGCATAGGTTTTCCTGCGGAAGGAGAGGGATTCGAACCCTCGTGGGCTTTCACCCACCTGCTTTCCAAGCAGGCGCCATAGGCCACTAGGCGACCCTTCCAAATACTATTTTAAAAAATATAACCTTTTATCCAAAATACGTCTACCCTGACTTGTCTTATAAAAAATTTCTTGATCTCTTGCCGCTTTTTCGTCTATAAATGCTTCATAATAAACAAGTTTTAATGGTCTTCTGTTTTTAGTGATTTCGATTCTTCCTTTTTGATGATCTTCTATTCTCTTTTTCAAGTCTGAACTAAACCCAGTGTATCTATTCCCATCTTTTTCGCTATTTAGAACATAAACATAAAACATATTTTTCCTTTGTTTTCAATTTTTTTATCTTCTCAACCCTTCCTCAACTATAGTTTTTAATCCTTTTTTTTCTTTCCCTAACTGATCAACGAAATCATCATATGGATAAGCCCCTGCTAATGGTTTGCCGTTTATAAAAGTAGTTGGGGTTCCAGTCACTCCGTAACTCTTTGCTTCTTGGACTAATTTTTCAATTTTATTTTTATACTTTTCTGATTCAAGGCATTCTGTAAATTGCTCAACATTTAACTCAAGCTCTTCTGCGTCTTTTATATATTCTAATCTACTTTGTAATTTATTCGCACTGTCTTCATAGAGTTTATCATACATTCCCCATGTACTGCCTTGCTCAACTGCACATTCAAATGCAAATGCAGCATCAAGAGCTAGACTATGGTTACTTAAAATAAAATGTCTAAAAGCGAACACAACATTATCGGCATATTCTTCACTAATTCTTTTTAAGTCACTAACATATGTATTACAAAAAGGACATTCAAAATCTGAATAATATATTATTTTTACTGGGGCGTCCAAATTACCAATATAATTATCATCTTCGCTAATTGGTCTCATTTGTAACTGTTGAACCCTCTTGGCTGCATCAATTGCTTGCATATATGGATTTTCGGATTCGGAATCATCAATCAATCCAGTGTCTCCCAATATATTTTCAACGGCCACCTTGTCTTCTCTAAAAGAGTAGGCATAAGCAAGACCTATTAACGCAAAAACTACCAATAAAACAACTATTGAATAACCTTTATTATTTTTCATACACTTTATTTAGATAATAAATAATATTTAAAAACTAATTTCTGGTTTTGTGATATTATAATTCTTCTCAAAATTCCCCGCAACTCTCAAAATTGTTTTTTCATCAAACCTAGCACCAATCAATTGCATCCCTATGGGAAGCCCTTCCGAAAAACCACATGGAACCGATACAGCTGGCAAACCAGCCAATGATGCACTCGTCACGTAAATATCTTCCAAATACATTTTGAGTGGATCATTTGATTGCTCCCCTATCTTAAAAGCTGTATGAGGTGAAGTTGGGGTAAGAATAACATCTACTTTTTTTAAAGCCTCATCCATTTCATTCTTAATTAATGTTCTGACTTTTTGAGCTTTCAAATAATAAGCATCGTAATAGCCGGCCGACAAAGCATATGTTCCAAGCATTATCCTTCTCTTTGCTTCTGGCCCAAAACCCCTACCCCTGCTTTTTGAATATATTTCAAACAAATCATTTCCATTTTGCTCAGATAGGCCGTATCGAATGCCGTCAAAACGAGCGAGATTCGAACTTATTTCCGAAGGAGTTATAATATAATAAACAGGAACAGCATATTTTGTGTGAGGCAAACTAATATCAACAAATTCTGCTCCTAGCTCTTTTAGTTTTTCAATAGAATTGTTTAGCGCTTCTGCAACATCCCCTTCCATTCCTTCTTCAAAATATTCTTTTGGTAGGCCGATTTTTAATCCTTTAATGTCTTTTGACAATTCTTCGCTATACTTATCTATTTTTTCGTCTACTGTTGTTAAATCATTTTTATCTATTCCAGAAATAATTTCCTGAACAATAGCAGCGTCTTCGACTGTTTTTGTGAGAGGTCCCGGAACGTCAGTAGAACTAGTCATTGCAATAAGCCCAAAACGTGAAGCTCTCCCATAGGTTGGTTTCAATCCAACTACACCGCAAAAAGATGCTGGACAGCGAACTGAACCTCCGGTGTCTGTTCCTAGTGCAAATACGCACATGTCAGAAGCCACGGCAGCTGCTGAGCCACCAGAAGATCCACCTGGAACTCGTGTTAAATCCCATGGATTGTGAGTGGTCCCAAAAGCAGAGTTTTCTGTTGAAGCCCCATGAGCAAACTCATCTAGATTTGATTTGGCTAGCAAAATTGCCCCTGCTTCCTTGAGTTTTTTTATAATCGTTGCATCATACGGAGCAATATATTTTTCTAATATTTTTGATGAAGCAGTTGTTTTCACTCCTTTTGTTAGAATATTGTCTTTTGCAATAAATGGAATACCCAAAAGTTCTGTCCATTCACCTTTCGCTATTTTTTCATCGGCAATGCTAGCTTCCTCTAAAGCCTCTTTTTCCAAAACAGTAATAAGGGCCTTTATTTTTCCGTCTTCTTTTTTTATCCTATCAAGACAAGCGGTCACTAATTCAACAGAAGTTATTTCTCTGCTTTTTAGTTTAGTTTGCGCTTGAGTTAAGCTAAGTTCATTTAACATAGATCATGTAGCATGTAACACAAAACATGTAACATACAAAAAATTTATTTTATTATTTTATATACCATAGCCCCTATCTCTTCTGACAATACTAGTGCTTTTTCATAATCACTCTTTTGTAAATACTTTTCTACTAGACAGAAATGCAGTAAATATTTTGATTCCTTTAGGGATCCGTAAGATATTTCTAAGAAATTTTTATAAACTTTACAATTATCACCTTTCCTCCTAGCATAGCCCTCAATGTAGTTGAGAACAACCGACAAAGATGATCTTCTTAATTGAGATGTAATCCCGTAAATTTCATCTTTAGGAAAATTTTTAGTAAATCCATAAACCAAATGAGCATATTCATCCATTCTAATTCTTAGTTTTTCATGATATGTCATATGTTTTTATGTTACATGTTTTGTGCTACATGTTTTGTGCACTATAGTACTCTCTTTACCTTCACTTGATGATTTTCTAACTCAGGTGCTTGGCTCAAAGCATCCTCTCTTTCGTCATTAAGCCATTGTTCATCTTTGTCTTCTCTTAGTCCATTTAAAAGTCCTGTCACTTGAGCAGTTGGCTCGACTTGACTTGTATCGACTTCCTGAAGCTGGTCAATATAACCTAGAATATCTGACAATTGATCACCATACTGTATAAATTCTGCTTCGCTTAACTCAAGACGAGCTAATTTTGCAATATGTTCTATATCTTTTTTCTCTAATTTCATAGTTTTAGTTAATAGTTAAAAGATGAAAGTTAAAAGTTACTTATTAATTCTTTATATTTCTAGCCTTTAACAATATCTAAAAATTCTTCTTCATTTAATATTTTTACACCTAGATTTTTGGCTTTTTCTAGTTTACTCCCCGCCTCTACTCCAGCAACTACAAAATCTGTTTTTTTGCTAACAGAAGAGGAAATAGAGCCTCCCAGCTCTCTTATTTTAGCTTTTGCCTCGTCTCTTGTCAATTTTGACATTGCTCCCGTTAAAACAAAGGTTTTATCTAAAAATTTACTATTTTCCTGCTTAGCTAAATTATCTTCAATAATTATCTGAACCCCATGACTTTCTAATCGTTCCAAAATAGCCAAATTATGTTCATCCCGAAACCATTCAAACATACTCCTAGCTACAATTGGGCCAACATCTTCCATTTTTTCCAAATCTTCTGCACCATATTCTTGAACTAATTTTATTAAATCTTTTAACTTTCTACTTTTAACTTTTAACTTAGTAGCAAGAAAAATCGCTGTTTCCTCTCCCACATGCCTTATCCCGAGACCAATCAAGAACTTTGCTAAATCTACGTTCTTTTTCCCTTCAATTGATTTAAGCAAATTATCAGCTGATTTCTCAGCGAATCTTTCCAGCAACAGCAAATCTTCTTTCTTCAAATTATAAAAATCACTTATATCTTTTATTAAACCCCCTGACACTAATTGTTCAATTATGCTTGGTCCGAGACCTTCAATATCAAGAGCTCCTTTTGAAACAAAATGCATTAACCTTCGAATATTCACAGCATAACAATTTTTATTGGTACATCTGTAGGCAACCTCTCCTGAAGCTTTTTCAACATTACTTTCACATATCGGACATTTCTTCGGTCTACTTATTACTTTTTCCGTTCCATCACGAAGATTGTCTAGGACTTTTACAACTTTGGGAATAACATCTCCTGCTCGTTCTAGAATAACCGTATCACCAACTTTTAAACCAAGTCTTTTTATCTCATCCATATTGTGAAGAGTGGAATGACTAACTGTTACTCCGCCAACAAAAACTGGCTCAACACTTGCAATCGGGGTAAGAGTTCCGGTCCGACCAATTTGCCAAACAACATCAAGAACTTTTGTTGTGACTTGTTCGGCGGAAAACTTGTAGGCCATATAATATCTGGGGCCTTTACCAATATGCCCAAGGACGGGCCAGAGATGAAGATTGTTAACTTTCACAACAATGCCATCACATTCAAAGGGCAAGCCATTTCTATGATCATCCCAATAATGATGAAACTTTATAACTTCGCTCAGGCTCTTTTCAATTTTGTTTTGTGATAAAACTTTAAATCCTAAAATGCTAGCCAGTTCATGCTCTTGTTCGTGATTGTCCAATAAATTATCTTCTCCAAGCAAAAGACTATAAACAAAAAAATCTAGATTTCTCTCAGAAACTATTTTTGGATTAAGCTGCCTAATTGTCCCTGCGGCTGCATTCCTAGGATTAACAAAAATATTTTTCCCTTCTTTCTTGTATTTTTTATTAAGTTCATCGAAAACCTTTTTTGTCATAATAACCTCTCCTCTTAGTCCTATGGTCCCCGACTCTATTGCTTTTAATATTGTTTGTGCTTTATTTTTTTCAATGCCAATTTTTTCAATATCCGAAAGATTTATCTTTCTCAGAGAGAGAGGAATGGCTTCTATCGTTTTTAAATTTGCAGTTACATCCTCGCCAACAACCCCATCACCTCTTGTGGCTCCCTTGGTGAGTTTGCCCCCAACATAAACAAGGCTAGCCGCGAGACCATCCATTTTTAATTCACAAAAATATTCTATCTTCTTTGAGCTAGGGCCAATTATTTTCTTTAACCTTTCCTCCCATTCAAACATTTCATTTTCAGTAAATGAATCAAAAATTGACATCATGGGTTTGGAATGTTTTATTTTCTCAAACTTCTCCAAAGGTTGCCCTCCGACTCTTTGAGTTGGTGAATCTGGAGTTATAAATTCTGGATTTTCTTCTTCAAGCTTTTGAAGTTCATTTTTCAAGCTATCATGAGCGGCATCAGTTATTTCTTGCTTGTCTTCCACATGATAAAGAAATCGATGATAATCGATTTCTTTTTTTAACTTTTCAATTCTTTCTTTAGCTTCTTTTTTGTTCATGGTTAATAATTTCTAATAGACTAGACGCACTGCTCTTCTGGTTCCCCTATATTCTCCGAAGTTAGTTAATGTTGTTGTGGCATCAACTGTATCGTAATTATATAAAATATAATATTCGGCACCATCAAAGAGAGTTGATCTTTGTTCAGTGCCCACACAGCCATCAAAGCCTGTATTTATATACTCTCCATCTTCACAAGTTGGCGTCCCAGTTGGCGGATCAAATACCCCTTTCCTAACCTCCCAAAGGAACTTCTCTGCGCCAGCCTCAGCCGCAAAATAAGCTTGTGTCGCATTGGCCTGAGTCTTAGACACTTTCAATCCATTTATAACAACACTACCAAGAGACAAGCCCACTGTCAAAATACTAGTCATTATCAACAATGTTATCATCAATAAAGTAGCACCTCTTTTGTTTGTTAATATTTTTTTTAAATTATTCATAATATCTTGAAGTTATTGTCGTCTGCAAAGTTGTTTTTTGTTTATGAATTTCTCTTCCCTTGCTTGTTTCAACATCCACCTTTAATGTCACTGAGGGTTGCCTTGAATGAAAAGCACCAATCTCATCATCCCAGACATTGAAATATAAATTCTCCAAACTTATCTCATTGGGAGTCACGAACATCTCTTCATCATCCAATCCTTTTACTCTTCTAATTGTCCAACTATCTACATCGCCATTATTTCCAATAGCATATGAAACACACTCTTCTTTTCTATTCATAAAATAGAGAACATGATAGCCAGGAAATGTTGTAGAATCTATATTAAAAATTTTATTTGGTACAGTTGCTGGAGCAATAATATCGGCAGTCAACCCAAGGGTCGCTGCACAAGAGTCTTCACTTTTCACTGCTGTTCTTATTTCTTTACTTACCATCTCAAAAACAAATTTCATACTTTCTTGAATATTCTGAGTCGCTATAACGCTTTTTTGAGACTCAATCATTGACAGATAAATACTTGTTATCATTAAAAAAACGACCGCAAATATGGCAATAGCCACTATCATTTCCAGTAGAGAATACCCCCTTTCATTTTTAATAATATTTTTTATCATTTATCTCCAATTATATAATAATGTTTTTGCGATATAGTCATTCGATTTTCCAGAAGTCACCCAATTGACCCTAGACTCAACCTCCCAACAATCTGAACTAGAGGGAGTGCAATCACTTACAGTTATTAATCTTCTATAAGTCGAAGGTGCCCCTCCTGCTACATGGTCATAAAAATTACCATTATATCTCAGAATGGTGTCAGAGTCATTGATTGAGGCCACATCATTGGTCGTGATACTGTCACCATAGTAAATAGTAAAAGTTCTATCAGTCCCTCCAAAATTATCATCCCAATCAGGAAGGGATGAATTGAGCCAATTCTCATCTCTGTAACCCCGAACCAGTTCTAGGCCCTCTTGAGCAAACAAGGACGCCTTTAGATAACCAGCATTTAATGATTCCGCTCGCATAGTCATGAGCATAAGAGATGATATTCCAACTAAGCCAAAAGAGAACATAGCCAAAACAACAATAATTTCCATAAGAGAAAAACCTCTTTTGTTTGAGGGGGGGAATAAGAATATTTTTTTAGAAATATTAGTCAACATCAACAAGGCCAAATTTATTTAATATAATAGATTTTGTAGCACCCCTGGAGTGCTCCAAGGTTATTGTTACTTCAATAGCGCTATCAGTGGCTCCAAAAACAAAGCTCCCGTCTGTTGGGTGATCACTCCCTCTTAGCATAATTATTGGATCAGGAGGATAAAAAATTGCCCAGAAGTAGCTGGAGTGATCTGTCCCATCACTAATATCTGAAACATGTACATTTTTCCCAATAACCTTATTAACAAAAACTTCATTCGTTGGTAATATATCTGATTTTCCAGAATTACTGAGATCAAAAAATAAGATAAAATTCTCTGGGTTGCCAGCAGTATCATCTGTGAGCCTTATTCCCCACCCTCCTACATCAGAAATGCTCCCAGCATATTCCTTATAGCTCAAAGCATATCCCTGAGCTTTTCTTATTTCACTAACAAGATTCTGAGTGGCGATATTAAGCTCTTCAGATGATCCTCCTTGGCGATAATTAGCGACCATTATACCAGATATAAGACCAATAATAGCAATAGAAACTATAAGTTCAATTAGAGTAAAACCGTTGCTGTTTTTAAATATATTCATTTAAAAAAATTATAATATTATCTATTATACCACAAAACACGCTCCCTGTAACACAAAAAAACGCCCTAAAGAGAACGGCGTAAGGTCATGGCATGAAGAATAAAAATATACTTTACAACAAAGCAATATACCAACTAAGTATTTGATTACCCCAAAAAAGAGTTATAATTGAAGCTGTCGTCAAAAATATCCCAAGAGGGACTTCCGACCCCCACTTTTTCATCCCAAAAACAACCAAGAAAATAGAAATAACTGAACCAATAAGATAGGCCAAAAGGATGGCAAGTAAAATCATGGGCCAAGAAAACATCACACCCATCAACAAACCAAGACGAATATCCCCTCCCCCAATCCAGCGACCCCTCGAAACAATGAACTGAGCCAAGAAAAATCCCCCACCAATAAATGCCCCAATTAGAAGATTTGTCCAAGACAAGCCAAGAAATAAATTAATCCCAAATATTATTGCAATGGCCGGCAAGGTAACTCTATCTAGAATCAAATACCACTTTAAGTCATAGATAAAAATGATAATCATGATTGAGATAAAAAATAAATCGCGAGCGAGAGTTAAAAGATGAAAGTTAAAAGTAGAAAGAAAATAGGCTATATCGAAATTCAAAATTCGAAATTCAAAAATATTCCAAAATGCATATAAAAACAATATCCCAGTTATAAATTCAACCGCTGGATATTGCCAACTGATTTTTTCATGACATTTTCGGCACTTGCCTCTCAAAAATATAAAACTAAAAACTGGAATATTGTCATACCAAGCAATCTGTTTTTTGCATTTCGGGCAATAAGAGCGACCCATTATAGTTTCCCCTTCATGTAAACGATAAAGCAATGCATTCAAAAAAGAACCGATAATAAGGCCGAGAGTTAAAATGTAGAATAGTATTAAATATGTCATTTATTTATATTTACCCATTTTACCAAGCAAAAAATCTCTCACTCCCAATATCATACCATATACCATTTTATTTTTCCCTTGAATCGTCCACTGAATAATTCTAATCGGGACAACTATAAATAATAGAAAAAAACCGCCTATATAATTATTAATTCTCTTAAAAGCAAAATATAATCTATTTCTAGTTCCATAATATCCGTTTGAAAAAGAAAATTCCCCATCTCTTGAAAAACTTACTTTGTGCCAAATCATTGAATCAAGAGCTACTTTTATCTTCCAGCCAGCTTTTTTTGCTAAAATAGAGAAATCTAAATCTTCAACCGTCAAAAAATATGGCTCAAATAAGTAACCGATGTCTTCAAGGACTTCTTTTCTTATTAGCATTGAACAGCCAGTTATAAAGTCTGCTTCCTCTTCCCCAATTAAAACTTTATTTTCATCTCTCATCCATAGCTTATGTTGCCCAGAAACTCTCCACCAAATATATCTCCCCCCAGCAAACCAAATCTTTTTTGGTTCGTCATAGTAGTATATTTTAGAACCAACTATCCCGACTTTATCATCTTCTAGAGCCTCAACCATTTTGGTTATAAAATCAGGGTCTACTACTGTATCGTTATTCAACAAGAGAGCTGCTTCTGCTCCATTATCAAATGCATATTTTATTCCCTGATTGCAAGCTGCAGAAAAACCTAAATTTTCACTATTCTTGACTAAAATAACTTCTGGATAATTATTACTTATTAAATCGAGAGAACCATCCAAGGAACCATTGTCAACAATAATTGTATCAAAATTGTCAAAATTAACTTTTCTTAGTGAATCAAGACAATCTCCTAAAAAATTTTTTCCATTCCAATTAGGAATTATTACTGATATTTTCATTTTTTTATTATGTTATTTATAAATATTCTGTACCTTTTAAGATTAAACGGATATAAGTAAATTGAATAAAAAAATAGCTCAAAAAATAAAATAATTTTCTTTAGCCTTATAGCTGGACTTAACCCATCTAACAGTTTTACGGACATCTCTTTTCTCGTTAAATTGCAAAATCCACTTTTTTTTCTCCTCCTGTAAGCATTCCTTTCAGCTAAAACTCCAGAAAGTCTCCCTAGGTTTTTCAAATTAACATCAGGAGTTTTTGAGATACCATTTTGATGAATTCTATAATAATATAAGGGAATTTTTATATATTTTAACCTACCTTTTTCTTCTAGTTTATATATAATATCTTTATCGACAGCTGATTTAAGCTCAGGATTATAACCTTCTGTTTTTTTATATAATACTTTCTTAAAAGTTCTTAGCTGGCAAACTTTGAAAGTATGTAAGTTTGTTTTCCCACTCTCAAGCTCACCGACCCATGGTAGAACCCTTTTAACAGCTAAATTTTCATCGCATTCATAAGTATCGC
This sequence comes from Patescibacteria group bacterium, assembly GCA_027858235.1. Lineage (NCBI taxonomy): Bacteria > Patescibacteria group bacterium. Next base: position 23,682 of record JAQIDC010000072.1, read on the forward strand.
TATATACAAAATCAACCTCCGGGTTCTCTCTGTATTCTCTTTCCATGGTAAGTAATGCGTTCTTATCTAAAACATCATCAATATCCAAAACTGCAAAGATATCCCCGGTAGCCATTTCAGCACATTTTCTTTTTGTTGCCCCGACTCCAAGATTTTTTTTATTTTGAAAAAACTTTATTCTTTTATCTCCTAAATATTCTCTAATTATTACAGCAGACCTATCGTTTGAAGCATCATCAACAATCAATAACTCCCAATTCTGATAACTTTGTGCCAAGACACTTTCTATAGCATCTCGCGCAAAATTGGCATTATTATAGCTTGCCATTATAATAGAAAATTTTATATCCATATCTTTTTAAATATTTTTGCAAATGGGAATTTAACAATCCTAAACAAAAAAATTAACCATGCTTTAAAATTGTATGGATAAATTTTAAATATTTCTGTTAAATAATATTTAAATTTTCCCCAATTTCTCTTCTTCAAATAATATGGAAGAATATCAATCAAAATACTTGTTATCTCTTTTTTTGATAAATTATTTTTTTTTCTTCTTTTAAAAGAGTTGAGTTTATTTCTTAAGTTATATAATTTTGCTTCTACTGCATTTTTTTTCTGAGATATACCTCCGGTATGTATTCTGTATTTATACAAGGGTTTATTGATAAAATAAAAGCCTGTCACTTCTTCTAATTTATATATAATATCCCTATCGACTGATTTTTTTTGCTTAATATCAAATCCAGCAGTTTTATAGTAGGCGTCTTTTTTAAAAGATTTTATATGTCCTACTTTAATCTCATGCAAATTTGTGCTGCCATCTTTAATCTCACCAATCCAGGGATTAATTTCTACAATATTTAAATGCTCATCACAGTTATAACAAGTAGAATAAACAAACCCAATATTTTTGTTTTTTTTATAGGCTTTATCCAGTTCTTCCAGGGAAGAATTAATTAGTGCATCATCAGAATCAAGAATAACGACAACATCACCGCTAGAGAGCTCCACCCCTCTTTTTAGAGAGGCGGCATAACCAACGTTGGAAGTATTTTTAAAAAATGTTATTCTATCATCATTTAAATATTTTTCAATAACAGAAAAAGAATCGTCAAAAGAGCAGTCATCAATTATAACTAGTTCCCAGTGCACGAAGGTCTGTTCAAGAACTGACTCTATGGCCTCTGAAATAAAAGCAGCATTATTGTAATTTGCTAAAATAATTGAAAATTTTAATTCCTTAGCCATCCTTTTAATTTTTTAATAAATATATCTCTCTTAAATGCTTGTAATAAAAATTCATCTTTTTTATTATTCCCTACTACTTTGATATTATTTTTTTTAAATTTTTTTATATAAGTCCTGTGTTCTTCAATGGTCATATTAATCCTATTAAAATGCCATTCACAATAAATTTTGTTAATTAATTTAATTGCTCCAGACTCTATCATGTCTTCAAGTATTTCATACTCTTTCCCCTCAATATCTATTTTCAATACAAGATAATCCTTCTTCTCAAAATTTTTTAATAAAAAATCTGAAAAATTTATTGTGTTAACCAGCTCAAATTTTTCAATATCACAATTTATTTTTTCCTTAAGTAAGGAGTTCCCTTCTTCCCCGTATGTGTCGCCATAATAAAGCTTTACTCCCTCTTGATTTTTTATATCTACAGCTGAATTGTATAATAAAAATCTTTGATCTCTTCCAAATTTTTCTTTAAGAATTAAAAAATTATTTTTTGTTGGTTCAAACAAATAAAATTTTTCAAAATCATTATATATCTCAAGCGCTTTTTCAGCGCTATCTCCGTTATATGCACCTAGGTCTATAAATATCTTTCTTCTATTTTTTTTCATCTTCTCTATTTTTTATAAATTTAGCTGGAACACCAGCGTAAACAGAATTTTTTTTAACATTTTTATTGACTACTGCCCCAGCGCCAATGATTGCTCCACTCCCTATTTTAACTCCGTCCAAAATCTTGACATTTGCCCCCAGCCAAACATTGTCTTCAATGAGAATTCCCTTTTTTGTTATCCCTTGTCTCGATATTTTTTTACTTAGATCGCCATATAAATGATTAGCTGGAATTATAATTGTCTGAACCGCTATCCTTACAAAATCACCAATAACGACTCCGCCATGTCCATACACTACACAAAAAGGATTAACGGATGAATTCTCACCTATCTTTATATCACCTCCATAACAAAGTAAATTAACTAAATCGTGTAATTCAGAATTATCTCCGATGTTAATCATCCCACCTTTAGAGGTATCTAATTTAATACTTTTACCAAAATAAACATTTTTACCAATAATAATATTACTATTAAATAAGAATTTAAGGCTTCTTGCTTTACTTAAAATTTTATTAAAAAAACTATCATTCATGATTTTATATTTCCCATTTATGATCAACTAAAACACCCTTGTTTTTATATCCGCTAGGAAACTGGCATTCTCCAGAGTAAAAATTACCACTTTTAACATCAAAAACAATGGCATATTTTACCCAATCTTCAACTTCTTTATTTACTTCGAAAAACAAATCAATGACATATTCTCCTTCAGGTAGTGGCAGCCTCTCTATTTTGCAAACTAATTTTCCTTTTGGTTCTATGGATTTACCCTTTATCTCACTATGAACCTCCGTTAAACAAGCAAACAAATAATCGCCATTCTGGTTGTTAAATTTAATGCCGACTCTATAATTATTTAAAGTATTTTTTAAGTTTGAATTATAATTAATTTCAATTTCTAATTCTTCCCCTGTAACGACTTGATTACCTTTGTTTAATTTTATCCCAGCAAAAAATATATTATTTTTTCCTTTTCTATCACTTCTTTCAAGGAGGCCTATTTTAGATATTGATTTATTGTTTTTTAAATATCTTTCTACTGTCTCATTAGTATCCCCAATATAGGAAACCTCCCCATTTGAAAGCAAAAGACTTTTATTACAAAGTTTTTTTATTGAAGACATGTCATGACTTACAAAAATAACAGTCTTACCATTTCCTTTTGTTATTTTATCAATTTTATTTAAAGACTTTTTTTGAAAATCTACATCACCCACCGCTAAAACTTCGTCAATTAACAAAACGTCTGAATCAAGGTGTGCTGCTATAGAGAAAGCCAATCTAACAGACATCCCTGAGGAGTAGTATTTAATTGGAGTATCTAAAAATTTCTCAATTCCAGAAAAGTCAACGATTTCATCTAATTTTTTATAAACGTCTTTCTTGGTCATTCCCAATAAAATAGCATTTATAAAAATATTTTCTCTCCCGGTTAGCTCGGGATGGAACCCAGTGCCAACCTCTAGCATAGAGGAAATTCTCCCCTTTATTGAAATATTACCAGATGTTGGCATAGTGATTCTTGATAAAATTTTTAAAAGAGTCGATTTTCCAGCTCCGTTTGGCCCAATTACACCAAGAACCTCGCCGGCGTTAACATGAAAATTTATATTATTAAGTGCGATGAAGTTTTTTTTTCTTTTTTCGCTTAAAAAATCTTTCGGGGAAAGAACCATTTTTGAAAATTTATCACGCAAAGACAAGTAACTAGATTCCGCTAAAACCTGATAGTATATTTTTGATAAATTATTTACATCTATAACTTTCATAAAATAAACAACATCTTATATAAATAATTAAATAAGATGTTGAAGGTCAATTAAAATTACTATTTTAATATTATTTCTTTTGCAATAAATTCTTTTTTTTCTTTTACGTCTTCGCTAGAGAAAACATCTATTCTACTTCCAACCTTTAAATTGTTTAAGTTTATTTTATCTTTGATGAATGCCAGAGGTGGTACGATAGATGATTCGGGTGAAAAATTCTCAGCTTTTATTTTCTCAAGATATTCATTCATTTCCATATTATATTCATCCTCTGCTTTAGAAACTATTTTATATATCGTAGAATTATTAGAAATAAGAACATTTCTTTCATTTAGCGTAGGTGACGAAAAAGGAGAAACTGGATTAAATTTTACTAAAAGATGATCAGCAAAAACTTCCAGAACCGTTCCACTCAAAGAAGTAACGGGCGCGTTATTTAATGTGTCTGAAAAATAGCCATTTTCCTCAACTGTTTTTTTTAAATCAAGCAGGCAATTTGTTTTTTGCTTTTTTTCTCCTAAAAATAACCCTAACAAAAAAGAAGAAACAAGGAATAGAATAAACACTAAAATTATTATATTTTTTTTCATAAATTTATAATATAGATTTTAATAACCAACTCCGCACCATCTAATGTTCCATTGCCATGTATTAGCATCCGTAGGAGACCATGCTCCGTCAGTATACATAACATAAAGTCTAAAAGTTGAAGAACCAGGATTAAAGATACTGTTTGATCCAGTTGTTCTATGGTGATAACCGCTTCCATTTAAACTGACAAAATAATTTGGTGTCGTCGTAAAACCAGCTAAAGATGTATCTACATCAACATAAACTGCGTCAATTGTATGAACTTGCCAATTTGTTAAACCTGGAACCGTTCCTCCACAAACTACTTTCAATGGGTTCCCTGATGTGTCAACTAACGTTGGAGAAGGAATTGCTGAGATTGCGGTTGCGATAGAAGTATTCATAGATCCTCTACTTACTGCGTCAGAATCGACCGCTGGATTGTTTAGATTAGTTATTCTATTGTTCCCCATGTCTATATTTCCACCCATAGTATCACCACTCTTTGCTACAAAATCAGCGTCCAATCTATTCCAGTCAACCACGCCCAAGGAATCTCCTGTTAATTTGTTGTAATCTGATGGATTTAGGGCCTTAGCAATATTAATAAATGAAATTGGACTAAAAATGAGAATACTCACAGAGAAAGAAAAAAAGATTATTAGAGAAAAGACTAAAAAATGATTTTTATTGCTATTTTTTATCATGTTTTTAAGTTAATTTATAACTACATTATAGCACATAATGAATACTCTAAACAATATCCGCAAAGAATTCTTCTGTTTTTCTAAAATAGTAATAACCAACAGCCAGCAGAATTAAACAAGCCATTGTTGAAATACCCAGGAGTGGCCAGTTTATTGGAAAATTACCCAAAAGAGCGGCCCTAGCTGCCTTTATTACTCCTGTCATTGGATTCATTGCAAGAAACCAAGACCAAATACCTGTAATTGAGGCTGGGTAAATAACAGGGGTTAGGAATAACATGATTTGGATAAAAAATGGCAGTATATATCTGACATCCCTATATTTTACATTGAGCGCTGCTAAAAAAAGTCCGAGACCCAGTGCTGCAATAAAAGTAATTAACAATAACAGGGGAAGTATCAAAAAACCGCTTAAATGAGGCAAGTAACCATAATATATCATTAAAAAAATCAAAATTACAGATGCTATTAAAAAATCTATAAATTTTGTTATGGTTGCTGAAATCGGCAAAATTATTCTCGGAAAATAAACCTTAGTAATAATGTCTTTATTGTTTATCAAGCTATTACTGATTTCTGTTACTGACCCAGAGAAAAATTGCCACAAAAGAAGTCCTACATAAACAAAAATAGGATAAGGGATATCATCGGATGGCATTTGAGCAAATTTGCCAAAAAAAATCGAAAAAATAATCATGGTCATAAGTGGCTGGAATATAGCCCAGGCTACTCCAATTACTGTTTGCTTGTAGCGAACCTTTAAATCACGCCAGGTGAAGAAATACAAAAGTTCTCTATACTCCCAGATTTCTTTTAGGTCAGAAAAATCGAATGCCGTTCTTGGTTTTATTATTGTTATTTTTTCCATGTTTTAATTTTATATTTCTAGATTCTGGATCCCCAGTCAAGCTGAGGATGACTGGGTTGTTCTTGTTTTTATTATTGTTATTTTCCCCATTTATTCTCTATGTCTTTTTTTAGATTGATTGCCTCCTGATAATCAGGGAAGATATCGAGGGATTTATTGACTTCGAATAAAGCATTTTCAAAATCACTGGCCTCGAAATATGATTTTGCAAGATAGTAGCTCCAAAGATGACCCCCGTCTCCTATTTCCACTGCCTTTTTATTATACCAGATAGCCTCTTCAAAATCACCTTTTTCTTGATACAAATTTGCCATTTTGTTATAGACTCCCGGCAACTCAATGATTTGATTAGCTTCTTCAAAATATCTCACAGCTATACCAATATCTCCCCTTTTACCATTTATTTCTCCAAGAAGAATCTTATTTAAAAGAATTTCACCCTCAACTTGTTGGAGGTGGTCACGATTAATATTTTCGTTGTTTCTATCTGGAATTTTACTAAAATGAATATTGGATAGCTTTTCAGCTTTTTCTAGTTTATTGTTTTTAAAATAAATATTAGCTAACTTATAATAGTTTCTGGGTATTCCTGGATAATCTAATATTAAATTCTCATATTCCTTTATTGCTTTGGCAAAATATTCTTCATCCCCATTTGAAAGGTAAGAATATATGTTTGCCCGAGCTAATCTCTCTTCGTATTTATCTCTATCTATATTTTTGATTATTTCTTTTAAATACTCTGTCCCCTTAAAACTATACACTAAACCATATTTTTCTACCTTTGGAGTCCATTCAGCGAGCATCTCGCCGAAACCTATATCATAGGTATTTGTTTTTGGTTCTAATTCTTTTATGTAATCAAACAAAAGGAGGGCTTTGAAATATTCTTCATTGACTCTCGCCTGTCTAATCTCCAGATAATATTGATCGGCAATTATTTTGTTTATTTCTATTCTTAATTGTCCAAAAAGGAAAAATATTAACAAAAAAACAATCATTAATTTTAATAAAGTTTTGAACAAGACATTCTTCTCGTTTTTTATATTTTGTCCCTTATCTTCATTCTCATCCTCTTGAAAATTTATCCATAAAATAATTGCGAAATAAAACCAAAAGATAATCTCTGATGTGATAAATGAAAAATTAAACAAAAGATAAACAAAATATGAGGCAAAAGCTATTCCAAGGGAAATATTTAAAAATTTTTCTCTATTTTTTTTAATATTTTCAATTATTAAGCTAAAAAATAAGTAGAGAAGAAGAATATAGGAAATAAGTCCAAAAATACCTGTTGTTAATAAAGTATCAAGAAATATATTATGAGCCCTACTTGGTCTAACCCCAATGCTAGAGTGGACCGCCCAATTCGTTTCATAATATTTAGGTATAATTTCTCCTTGTGAATCGAGTCCATGCCCAAAAAATGGTTTTTCTCCTATCCCATCAATGCCCGCTTTCCAAAAATCAACTCTTGCAGCAGTGCTTCCGTTCTCAAAATTAAAAACGGAGCTTATTTTTGTTTTAAACACAGAGGAAGCACTAATAAACAAAAATAAAATGACTACAATTATACTTGCAATTGTAAGATTTTTTTTGTTTAAAAATTTTAGTTTTGAATTATAAATAAAATACAATCCCAAAAGAAAAAGTCCAAATAAAAATCCCAACCAAGAAGCTATGCTATATGTATAGCCGAGAGAAAGAATATTTAAAAATAATACTAGAAGATAGAAATATCTAAAATATTGTTTTGTTTCTCTAAATAAATATATATTCAACGGAATTACAAGGAGAAGGAATGCACCCAAGAAATTTGGTTGACCGAAAGTCGACGTCACTCTTAGCTCTGTAGATTCGATCCAACGAAAAGGGTCGAGACCAAAAGCTTGAGCAATGGCATAGGTGGACACAAAAAATGAAGAAAATATCAATGCAATGAGCCCCCGATTGATGCTCCTTTTGTCTTTTAGGTTTAAAAAGGTTAAGCAGAAAAACAGGAAGAAAAATACAATTGATTCAAGCCCGAACAATCTATCATAAGAGCCCCATATGCTAATGCTATAAAATCGTGAAAAAACAGTTGACACAAATAGAGAGGTAAAATATATGACAAAAATTATGATTGCCATTCTGTATTTCTTAACCTTATCCCAAAACAAGTTTATGCTTTCTGGGTTACCATAGAAAAAAAATCTAATAAAACTAAAAAATAGTAAAAATATTACAGAAATCTTGAAAAGAATAAATTTATTTAACTCAAAAACATTATTTGTTTTAACAACAAAAGAAAAAAATAATGGTGTTAAAAACAATATTTCTAATATAAAAAATTGAATTAAGATATCCAATATTTTCTTATAGCTTAAGTATTTTTTCATGTTTGTATTATAACAGGTAATAAGAGATAGGAGAAAGACTAGCGATTATATTTTTTACACCTCACCATGTGTATATTATCAGTTTATCTATATAAAAAAACCCCCGTTGGGAGGTTTTTTTATATAGAATTCGAAATCTTTTATTAGTCGTCTACAATACCTGCTGGAGTAGCATAATGACCAGTTACACCAGTAACAACTGCACCAGTTACAGAGCCTGCTGTTTGACCAATACAATAACGTAGTGTGTAACTACCGTGAATCACTGATGAGCCACAGTTGCTACCATCTACATCACATGATAAATAAGCGTAATCTACATTAGGACAGCCTTGGTCAGTTCTTGGTGTTGGATTATCCGGAATAACACCCATGTAGGTAATACTTGATGACGCAATAGGACTCCCCGTAGCGAACTCTCCTGTTGGAGGATATTGACTCATGTCAGTAAAGTAAAGCTCCAGTGCTGTCTGGATTTGCTTGATGTCAGATAGACGTCTTGCATCTCTAGCTTTTGCTCTGGCGTTATTTAGAGAAACAACAGCCAGTGTTGATAGTAATCCGATAATAGCGATTACTACTAACAACTCAATAAGTGTAAAACCTTTTTGATTAATTTTTTTCATAATTCACCTCCTAGCTAATTTACATACTATATTCATTTAATCCTAGAATTTAAATAAACAAGCATGGGGATTTAATTAATTAAATTTTATAATTTAAAATTTAGAATTTAAAACGCAAGTATAATTTCATGCTCTAAATTCTAAATTTTAAATTTCCAAAACTTATCCACATTATACCACAAAATGTTATATACTAAAACAGCCTATGAACTAATGAGCTAAGCGGCCATTTGATACATTGGCATAATAATTGCTGCTACCATTATCCCAACACCAATTCCCATGATAACCATAATAATTGGTTCCATTAGAGTCATTAAATTGGCCACAATATTGTCAATTTCTCTGGTATAAAATTCTGTAATTTTTTCTAAAATAACATCAAGCTTTCCTGTTTTTTCACCAATGCTCATCATCTGACTAACCATTTTTGGTATTTGATCACTTTGGGAAAATTCCTTAGAAATAGAATGTCCATCTTCGATGCTCACAATAGTTTTATCTATCAAATTTTTATAAACTGAATTGTTTACAATATCTCCTGTAATTTTAAGAGCATGAGTCATAGTAACGCCACCGATTAAAAGAGTATTAAAAGAACGCGTAAAGCGAGTCAAGTATATTAATTTAAAAAGTCTTCCAAATATCGGAAGTCTTAAAACAATATTATCAAAAATAGTTTTGCCTACTTTTGTTCTGAGAAATGCTTTTAAGCCAAAAAATGCTCCCAATAACAAAATAATAATTAACCACCAATAATTCTGCAGGACACTTGAGGTGGCAATAAGAATTTTTGTAGCCATGGGTAGCTCTCCTCCACTCTCCTCAAGAACTGTTGTTAACTTAGGAACAACAAAAACCATCATAACAATCCCGACGGTGCCAAGTCCCGCCATAACGAAGGCTGGGTAGATCATTGCTCCTTTAACTTTGCTTATCATGTCGTATTCTTTTTCTATCTCATTGGCCAAATAATCAAGAACTTCATCTAGCTTACCAGAATTTTCACCAGATTTTATAATATTTACAAAAAAATTATCAAAGACCTTAGGCCTCTTTGCTAGAGATCCCGAAAGAGTTGATCCTCCATCAATCTCGTCAACAACTTCAGATAATATCATTTTTAGCTTCATATTCTCTGTTTGGTCGACCAATATCCGCAAAGCTTGAACGATGGCAACATTAGCTGAAATCAAAACAGAAAATTGACGAGAAAAAATAACCATATCTTTCGGCTTGACTCTATCTATCACAAAAGCCCCCTTGGCTTGCTCCCCACTAGACTCAAGATAAAGAGAGACAATCGAATAACCCTTTTCTCGCAAGGTATCGGCCGCCATATCCTCAGTAACAGCATCAACAAGGCCTGCTAAGGCTTTCCCCGACGGATCTAATACTTTGTATTTATATAATGACATATTTAATAGATTTCTGATTCTCTTATTTCCCCAGAATAAATCAAGGCATCAATCGATTTGCTCATACTTATCATTCCTTCTTTTCTAGAGGTTTGGATAATATTGTCTAGTTGAAAATATCTACCTTCCCTGATTAAAGATTGGATGGCTGAATTATTTATCATCACCTCGTAAGCCATGGCTCTCCCGGAAGGTTTTTTGAAGAATGATTTTTGAACAACAATCGCAGTCAAAATATCAGCTAGCATAAAACGGGCGGCTTCTTCATTGTATTTTGATTCAAGGGCGTTTATTAATTTTTCAATTACTTGAACTGAACTCGGTGCATTTAATTCAAGTATTACAAAAGCATTTCCGGAAGAAAGTTCGGCCATCAGAGGAAAGGCAAGTTCAAAATGTTGTTTGAATTCACTAACATAAACGAGGTCAACATCGTCATTCAAGCAGTAGTTAAGAGCGTCTTCAGCAGTTTTTACATCACGACCAATCTGTCTTTGTTCTATTAGAGATTTTTTGCGAACGAAAATATTCTCAATTGGTTCTTCTATAGTTACTATGTGTCCGCCTTTATTATTATTTATTTCTTCAACCAAAGCACTACAGGTCGCTGTTTTTCCTGAACCATAAGGACCAGCAACAACCAAAAGGCCGGCTTTCCTGTCTACTATACGAGAAACTATTTCTGGCAGATTAATCTCTTTTGTTGTTTTAATTTTATTTGGAACATAATAAAAAGAAATTGAGTATGATGATTTTTGTTTAAAAATATTTATGCGAAACCGAAGCTCTCCAGCCAAGTCTTTTGAAATGGTTATTTCTTTTTTCTCACCTAAAATTGTCAATTCATCTTCAAATAAAATTGATTTTATAACACCCATCAAGAAATCATTTTCAAGCTTCTCTTCCCCTTCAAGCTCTATTAACTCATTATGAACTCGAATTATAGGAACACTATCAGCGCTTAAATGAAGAGAAGCTGCTCTCTTTTTTTTACCAGCGAGTAATATTCTATTTAAAAATATTGATACAACTTCCATATTTTATTGACCTAATAAGCGATTTATTTTATCTACCACCTCGGAAGGCATAAAGTGTGCTTTTACTAAATAATCATCGGCCCCCATTGAAAGACCTTGTTCGACGTCTTGTTTTTGACTTAGATTGGTCAAAAGAATAACAGGGATAGCGCTCGTTGTTGTGTCTGCTTTTAGCTTTTTCAAAACATCAAAACCATCCATATTCGGAAGCATGATATCCAGAAGAATAATACCTGGTTTTTCCTTCTGAGCCTTTTCAACTCCCATTTCTCCATCGCTAGCCATTACGACTTCGTAACCCTCAATTTCAAACTTTGTTGAATACATACTCAATAAAAATTCATCGTCCTCCACTATTAAGATTTTTTTATTAATAGACATATATTTATTTAATCCTGGGTAACCCTCAAAACATCCTCCATTGTAGTTTTACCCTGAATTATTTTAATTAAACCATCCTCAGTGATGGTGATATATTTTTGATTTTCTCTTATTTCTTCTGTAGAAAAATATTTTTTTCCATCCAAAATTTGTTCTTGCATTTTTTTATTAACATCAATTACTTCTGAAATAGCGACACGACCTTTATATCCGGTATTGCCACACTTTACACATCCCATCCCTTTAAACATTTTTAAATTATCTACATCATATTCTGGAATAATTTCCTTTACATAATCACTTGGAATCTTTTTTAATTCTTTTCTTAGGGATTCACTAACTTCTTTTGTCATTTTAATTTCCTCACGACAATTCTCGCATATTTTACGGGCCAACCTTTGTGAAACAATTATTCTAAGTGTTGTCCCTACCAAAAATGGCTCTACTCCGATATCAACTAGTCTAGTAATGGCGCCCACAGCGCTAATGGTGTGGACAGTCGAGAGAACAAAATGTCCAGTCATGGCGGCATGGATTGATAATTCAGCTGTTTCTGTATCTCTAATCTCACCAACCATTATAATGTCTGGATCTTGTCTTAAAAAAGAACGTAAACCACTTGAAAAAGTATATCCTATTTCTGGTCTAACTTGAGACTGATTTGCTCCAGGTAAGTGATACTCTACGGGATCTTCTAGGGTTGATATATTTATTCCTTCTTTATTCAGACTACTTAAGACAGAAAAAAGTGTTGTTGATTTACCAGAACCAGTTGGACCTGTTACTAGGAAAAGACCTTCTGTTTTTTTTATTCCTTCTTCAATAACCCTTAGGGCATGTCCCTGAAAACCAAGGTCAACTAAGCTAGGGGCTCCCTTGTTGGTATCTAGAATTCTCATTACAACCTTTTCAGAACCGGTTAAGGGGAGAATAGAAACACGAAAATCGTACTCCTTGTCATCTATTGCCATTCTAATACGACCATCCTGGGGTATTCTAGTTTCATCTAATTTCAAATTTGCCATTACTTTAACCCTCGCCACAATAGCCGTATGAATATTTCTAGGTAAAACTAAAGAAGTATGTAGAATACCATCAATCCTATACCGAATTCTCGTTTCCTTATCCAATGGTTCTATATGAATATCTGATGCCTTTCCCTCAACTGCATGCCTTATAATAACAGAAACAATTTTGGCTACAGGAGCACTCTTGGTTATCTCTTCCATTCCCCCTGAGTCATCTTCTTCTTTTTTCTTCTCCTTTTCCTCCGACTCCTCTTTGCTTTCTAGGGCACTGGTTAATTCTTTCGATAAAATTTTGTATTTTTTAAATGCAGAATTGAAACTTTTTTTTGATATTAAAAAATATTCTGCTAAGAGACCTCCCCGCTTGGCTAAAAAATCAACCGCCTCTATCGCTTTGAAATTATTCGTATCAATAATTCCAACTTTAATTTTTTTATCTTCCTTAGCAAAACAAATTATCTTATAATTTTGGGCAACCTCACTAGGAATCGTCTGGAGCGCATCATCTGATAAGTCCTTGTCCAAAAGATTTTTATAGGGAAACCCATATGTCTCTGCTTTTATTTTTGTTAAACCCTCTATGTCTATTATTTTTTTTCTTTCCAGAAGATCTTCTATTAAAATTTTCTGACTTTCAGCTTCTTCTCTTATACTTATCACGTCCTTTGCGCCGAGTATTTCTTTTTCAGCCAAAATGTCTAGAATATCTTTATTTTTCATAATTTTCAATTTATTCCGCACTAAATGGATTAGAATTACCTTTTTTAAAATTCGGGCGGAAACCCTCTGGCATTTCAACTAGATCTTTATATCTTTTATCTTCAAAAATATCTAAGCTTATTTTCTTTAAATTGCTATACTTAATAACAACGGGAACCGGACCACCTGCATCAGTTGCTAAGGGATTTTCTTCTTCACTTGAACCAAATGACCCAAAATTAGATATCAATAAATATGCAATTAGACCAAAAACAACAACAAGAACTACGATATTGATATACATTTTTTTCTTATTTGCTTTTTGAATAATCATATTTACAAACTATAATAATAGGCACTTAAGACCAAACTAACACCCTCTCCGTCTGAGTAGCTAACATTTTTTATATCCATCAATCTAAGATTTTTTTCAAAATCAGAGATTAAATTTTTCATTGTCATATAATCGGTCTCTGAAACACTTAAATTTAAAACAATTTCTTTTACTCCCTTAGACAATGCAGTACTAGTAGTACTCTTGGGGACTGCTCTTGACCTCGAGGCCCCAGACGCCTGTTCATCTGAATTGATTGTTACGGAATTTAATATTAAACCCCTGTTTTTGATTATATCCTCTACACTAATAACAAGGTCTTCGTAGTCATTTTCGCTGGGAATTATTTTATTTATTCTTTCTCTGTCTAAATCGGAAACTTTTTTATATGATTGATTAAAAATTCTTAAACGCTCTAAATAAGTTTCAAGCTTTTGCAGTTCATCTATTTTTATTTCTGTTAACTCCTCTGAAATACTTTTCATTTTATTGTATTTCGGTTTTATAATAAAGATATAACCTAAAATGAATATAAATAAAAGAAAAATAATTGTAAGGAATTTTGAATATCTAAATAGAAGAAGGGAAAATTTTCTTTTATTCAAACTATTTATATTTTTAAAAGCACTACTCATAGTCTTTATTTTTTATAAAATATTTCTGGATCAACTTCCAAATTTAGATTAAAATCGACATTTGTTTCACCTGTTTTTTCATCTTCATTTAAGGTTATAGATGAGAAAACAACTTTTTTAGTATTTTCATCTTCTTCATAAATTTTAATTTGCTCGGTGGCAATAAAATATGAATCTTTGGCCTTGGATGTAAATCCATAACTCCCGCTTGTATCTCCAGAAAAACCACTAAAACTAACTTCTTCTAGGGTATTTTTTTCTAAATACGAAAACAAATTTGACCAATAGACATGTTTATCCAATAAAGATTCAAGGGCAAATATCTTTTCTTGAAATTTTATTCCTTCATCTACTAACAATTCTTCTTTTGCAATACCCTCTTTTGCATTTAAAATATTCTCGTCATATATGCTTGCTTTTTTATTCTCTTCTTTTTCAAGAAACGTCAAATAGGCCAAGCTACCACTAAGGAGCAAAAGGAACACTAGAAAATAACTTACAAACACACTCAAATTTGATTTCCAATCAACAAATGTCGCTACGTCATCATTATCGATTAAATTGGTTTTTATCCCCGAACTAGCAGAGAACCCGTCCCCTAAACCAAGCTTATTCTTTAGCATTTCTAGCTTACTAATATAGGCTCCTTTTTCTTCATTTTCCTTATTCAAAACTTCATCATATTCTGCAATGACCTCCTTGTTTTTTATTACTCCTCCTTTGGATATGTCTTTTTTTTCTTCTAAATTGTCGTTTTCTCCTTGTTTCTCAAACATATTTCTACTTAATAAATGCTTCTAAGAGCTAGTCCAGCTGCAACAGCCAATTTTGGGCCAACTTCGCCCAGAAGTGGCTTTAATTCTTCTTGGTAGGAAATCCTGTCCCAAGGGTCACCTATAATAACCTTTATATCCAATACCTTGGATAAGTAGTTGGAAAGATTGACAAGCAAAGCACCTCCTCCTGATAAAATTATTTTCTCAACTTTTTTATTATCCTTATTTTGATAAAGATTAATGGCGTATTTTATCTCATTTACTACAGGTGATATAACGTCCTCAATTACCTTTGGGATAGTTGCATCTTCGTTCTTAATAGAACTTATCCCCAAATCATATTTAAACTGTTCAGCCATCTCTAGTTCCATCGACCCTTTTTCGCTTATCTCTTGAGTGATAGTAAGCCCTCCCACTTCTACACTCCTGCTAAAAGAAGGGATTCCATTATCAGCTATTGTAATATCTGAAGTACTATCTCCAATTTCAACTATCATTACTGTTGATTTGTCATGCCCCATAAGAGATCTTATCAAGGAAAAAGTTTCTGTTTCAAGACTAAGCAGGTTCATTTGTGCTACCTTAAATATCTCAACATATTTTTTCACTAGAGTTTTTGGAGCACCAGTTAAAAGAACTTTTATGTTTTTATTATCTTTTTTTTCTGGTTCTTCTATCACTTTCCAGTCCAATATCATTTCTTCAAGTGGAAGAGGAATAACTTTTTTAGCCTCCCAGTGAACAGCTGAGGCCATGTCTTTGTTTGCCACATTAGAGAGGCTTAGAATAGAAGAAAAAACAGCATATGTTGGCAGAGCAGCAACAGCAGCCTTATTGTGAATACCAGCATCATTACAAACCTTATTTAAAAGCTGGGCAGCATAAGAAACATCATCCATTAAGCCTGGTTTTATTTTTGAGTTTTCCGAAAAACCGTATGAAACAAGTTTTGCCCCTCTTCCCTCTTTCTTTAACTCCACTACTTTTATCCCAGAACTACCAATATCAACTCCGAGATATGAATCAACTGAAGAAAATAAACCCATAAATATTTGCAATAATTAATTTCTTTACTTTACAGTATTTATATAAAATTATATAATAATAATATATTTAAATATGTTGTAGCTATTATAACATATTTCACTCATTAGAGGCAAAATTTTAATCCCCAATAAATGCTTAGTCAAAATCAAAAAAAAATATTAATGATTCTCGGTTTTACTTCCTTGATTATTTTTCTTGGTTTTCTTTTATATTTAACTTTTTTTCGACAAATGTTGGATGAACCTGTTGCCCAACAGGTCTCCACCACCACCCCGAGCACTGGATCTCTCCCAATTGCAAATGAAGGTGGTGACCCCAATGTAGTAAGCACTCCAAACAACGACTATACTCAGGATTTAAAAACCAATGATTTTCCCCAACTAATAGCCAGTGAAGTAGCTCGAGGAGGCTTAACAAAAACGACTAAGTTAAACAAAACAGAAAGTTCTGATGTTGTTCTTAGCTCTGATGGAAAAAAACTTCAATTCTACGACAACAGTGATGGAAAGTTTTATTATATTGATTCGAAAGGAAACATTACTCCAATGTCGGATAAAGTTTTTCACAATGTTGAAAAAACTACTTGGTCAAGTAAAAGAAATGAAGCTATTCTAGAATATCCAGACGGTTCAAACATAGTCTACAACTTCGAAACAGGTAAACAAGTAACTCTCCCGAAACATTGGGAAGATTTTCAATTTTCCTCAAGCGGTGACAAAATTACAATGAAAAGTATTGGGCTTGACCCAAGTAATAGATACTTGGCAGTGGCTAACACTGACGGTTCAATGGCAAAAACTATTGATAAGATAGGAAACAATGCCGACGATGTTTATCCTTCGTGGTCGCCTAATGACCAAGTTGTTGCTCTATTTACCGAAGGAATAGATTTTAATAGACAAGAAGTATTTTTCATTGGACAAAATAACGAGAATTTTAAATCCACCGTTATCGAAGGTAGAGGCTTCCAACCAAAATGGTCCCCCGATGGTGATCAACTACTCTACAGCGTTTATTCTTCCGACAATGAAATGAAACCATCTCTATGGCTAGTTAACTCCCAAGGAGAAGATATTGGCTCTAACAGAAAAAGTCTGCGTATTGATACCTGGGCAGAAAAATGTAATTTCTCTAGCGCCAATGAAGTATATTGTGCTGTACCAAACGAGCTTGAAGAAGGGGCGGGTCTTTTCCCAGAACTTGCTAAAAATACTGTGGACAAACTATACAGGATAGACACAAACACTGGAGCTAAAAAAATAATAGCTATCCCTGAGAATGATTACAATATTTCAAACATAATAATAAGTGAAGATGAAAGTTATCTTTATTTTACTGATGAAACAACAAGTAGAATCCACAGGATAAACCTTAAATAATGCTTAGTCGTGCTTTAAATACTGCAAAAAATTACGTCACAATTTGGCGTAATTTTTTATTAGATTTAATTTTCCCCATTGAATGCTTGTCTTGCTCAATTGAATCCAAGTGGATATGTAATAATTGCTATAAAGATATTATTATAAAACAAACCCAGCAATGCCTTTCTTGCGGTAAAAATAATCTTCTCGGATCATTCTGTAAAAAATGTAAAAATAACAACTTTCTTGACGGAGTATTGGTTGCCTCAAATTATGACGATAAATTATTGTCTCAAGCAATAAAATCCTACAAGTATAAACTTGTAAAAGGCTTATCCATTCCCCTCTCTCAACTATTAATTGACTTGCTTACTCAAATTTTAGAAGATCCTGAAAAAAATTATTTTTGGCATGGTTCACAAAAAAATATTATAAATAATTTTACAAAAAATATTGTCATTCCCGTTCCTCTTCACAAAAAAAGATTTAGATGGAGGGGCTTCAATCAATCGGAAGAATTAGCAAAAATAGTTGCTGAACATTTTAAACTAAGAATAAACGCAGAAAATCTAAAAAGAATAATATTCAAAAAACCACAAACAGCCCTAGATAAAGATGAAAGATTTAATAACATAAAAAACAGTTTTATCTGGAACGGTAGTGAAATAGATAAAAAAAACATCATACTTATTGATGATGTTAGTACTAGCACTGCCACTCTCAATGAGTGCGCTAAAGTTTTAAAAAAAGCTGGAGCCAACAAAGTCTGGGGTTTAGTTATTGCTCATGGATAAACTACTGCTTGCTGTTTTGGTTAGTATTATTATCTAATTTCAGAACAATTCGTCCTTCTTGAATTTCTTCTATTTGATTTATTCCACTAGACCAGCTTATAAAATTTTGCAAAAACTCATTCTTTTCTTTCCCGAGCATTAAATCAATCTGACTCATATTTGATTTTAGAGGATAGAGAAATAATGCAAGTTTGTCGCTCTCATAGCTTATACCAATTGCAAGACCCTCTTGTGTATCCTTGGAAAAATATTGATCAAAAACAAAATTACCCAAAGAATAAAAAATCGGTTTTCCTTTATACATTTCCATCCCTTGAACAACGTGTGGATGGTGGCCAATAATAACATCTGATCCGGCATCAATCAGCTCATGTCCAACCATTCTTTGTGTCTGATTGAAATTGTGTTGATATTCTACTCCCCAGTGGACATTGGTAATCACAAAATCCGATTTGCTCCTAAGCTCTTCAATAGTTGCCTTAGCTGCCTCTTGGTCAAACAGACCATATACCATGCTGAACCCAGCCATCCCTATTTTTTTTCCACCGATTTCAATTATTTTCGTGCTACACTCTCCAATTTCTTTATCTCGACAACCAACATAAGAAAAATCTAGCTTGTCTAGGTTCTCTCTGGTTTCTTCCTCCCCCTGTCTTCCTTGATCAGCAAAATGATTATTAGCTAGATTGAAAAAATTGAAATTGTACTTTTTTATTTGAAATATTTTTTCTGGGCCAAATGCAAAATCAAAAATATTTTGTGGCATATAATGTTCACCATCATCACTTACGACTCCTTCAAGATTGGCTCCGACAACATCTATCCCCTGAAAAAATCTATTCTCATCCCCCGCCAGTTTCTCAAATATATAATCAATTCCCTTATCATCAATCCTCTCGGCAACATGACGATCAAGCATCAAGTCTCCTAAAAAAAGAAAATTTACTAGAGGAGTGTCGGTCTTTTCTCCTTCGCTAAAATAATATAAATTGTGACTAGTCGTGGGCTCGTCAGGCAGACCAACTAATCTTCCAGAATTAGTAGAAAAAATATTTTCCGAATGTCGAAAGCCCTGCAAATCAAGATATTTAAGCAAAACATAAATAGATGAAGGAGAATCAATCTCCAGGTCATAGACTCGTTCAAAATCAAAACTTTCTATAACAGCCCTACTTTTTTCGTCATGAAAATCAGCTACAGAGACTGGCTGATAGTGAGAGAAATCAACACTTGAGATAACAAGAACATTCTTTTTTTCAATACTTTTAGATAAAACGCTAGCCAAGACTTCAGACTCTTTTTCACTAGTCCCTACTTTCAAAATAACTGGAACAAATTTTGCATTTGGAAAACTTTTTTTTACAAAAGATACAAGCCCAGAAATGGAGTGTTCTTGAACAAATGGTTTTTCTTCTATTTTCAAGATGTCACTATCTCTCAAAAAATCAATCAATTCTAAATCTGGCTCTAGAACACCGTAAGGTGTTTTCCAATTTGCAACTGAGGAAATTATATTAGACTCCCCTACCGAGAAATGATTTGGGCCAATTAAAACAACGGTCTCGTAAGAAGTGCCCTCTATTCCAGCAAAAAATGCTGCTATTTTATCTTTTACTATGAGATGATGCGGTATAATACCACCTGAAACAAATCCTGCTGGCTTTTTTATTTGCAATTTTGCATTCTGGTAGGCCTCATCAAAAAATTCTTTTTTTGAAAAATACGAATAGTGGTTCGGAAGCACTCGCTCTACATTTTTGAATAACTTTGAAAGCCATATTTTCTGTTCGACCGAATCACTACTACTCCTAGCTGTCAAAATTCCAATTTGTATCAAAAAAAGAATAAGGAGAAAATATATAACTATTTTACCAATCTTTTCCATTTTATTTATGGAGAGCTCCGCCCCACTCAACTACAGTAAATCCTAGCCTTTCTTTTCTTTCAATTTTTTGTTCTGTAACTTGAGTATAATTATCTAGCCCTTCAAAGTCCATAAAGACTCTAATGACTGTATCTGGTTTTGGGTTGACTGTTAATGGTGCCATCTTCTCAAAATCAACTTGGGGCATAAAGGTTATAAAATAAAAATCACTAGCTTGCATTCGAGGTAACCAAAATTCTACAAAATCATCGTATTCTTTTTTAATTAAGTTCATCTCGGAAAGTTTCTCTTCTAAAAATGATTTAACATTTTCTTTCTTCACGACGAAGCCCTCGTCTGGACGAATATAATCCATCCCATAACCCTCCCAAAAAAGATAAGGATAAACATTGTCATCACCGTAATTATATATATCGCTATCAGGTGTAGCGCGAACATTCCAGCCATTGTTATAAGCTGGTTCTGTCACCGTAAATCCACCACTTGGTTCTACCCAAACCGACACGTTCATTTCCTGCTCTGGATAAAGATAAATAACAGGCTTACCACATTCAGCCATTGGAATAAATGCAGCATTGCTATATTCTATAAAATCCCCAAAAGGGTCTTGCCAATATATAATTGGTTTTTTTGTTAAAAAATCTTCGTAGCTCAGCTTCTCACTTTGCTCTGGGACATAATACATGTCATACATTTCTTGGAGCAATGACTTATCTCTTCCCTCCATAGTAAATGCTATGTCCTTAAGATAGTAATATTTTCCAGATGGGCCTTCTCCTATTAATGCTAAGTCATCAATACCTACGTAATCAACATAATTATAACAAGTACCAAAACTACATCCGCCTGCCTTTGATATATACTCATCAATATTTTTCTCACCATTTTTCCAAACAATATCTAGTACCGCAGGAACACTAGGAGCTATATCTCCGGAAGTTTTATCAAGTTTAGCAGTAGCTGAGTCAATATTATAATATCTGATAGTCCCATCGCCCTCTTCGGTAAAAAAGCAATCTGCTTGCGTGTCTCTATAAACAACTCCTCCCTCATAACTAAACATTTCTTTGGGGTTATCAACATTCATTTTTAATAAAAAAGGTTCCTCTTCTCTTTTTATTAAAAATATATCCGAATCAGGAATTTGGATTTTTTCTGGGGAGCTGTAGTTCAATATTTTTGTCCCACTGTCCTTCACGTATAAATCTTCATATATTCCCCACGGAGCATCTGAATAATTAGCTAACAAAACTAGTCTGCCTTCGTCTTTGACTACCCGGCTCATACTATCTCTATGAACTGGACCCTCTGGCCTATAAGTAACTATAAACAAATCTTTTCCTGAATAAGGACCATTATCAATCACTCCGACCTTGTATATAGTGTGTATTCTTGAAAATTCTTCAATTGCTATTGGGTTATATTTATTCTCACTTTTGTTATTATGAGTCTCCAATAAACCATAGATTTTATTATAATCGAACAAATCATAAAAAGTGCTAACAACTGGCCACTTGTTCCAGGTTACGGTTATCTCATCTCCCTTTAAAACTAGTTTATCATCATCACTATTCACTTCTTCAATATCCTCCGAGCTAGTCGCTACTTCATCTTGAATTTCATCGACGACATTATTATCTTGCACAACTTCATCTGAATCTAGATTAGTATTAACATTTTCAACAACGCTGTTTTTATTTAATCCTGAAAACAAAAAATAAAATGCAACAACGTTACTAATTAAAAGAAGGGCTACTATAACATATAATAAAACATTGCTCTTGTTTGTTTTTACTTCCGTTGTTTCAATATTTTCCATATTAATAACTTAATATTTATATTTATATTTATATAATATACCCTATCTATAATACAGTAAAGAAAAAAGCCTACACAAAGATTTGCGTAGGCTTTTTATATGTAAACCAAGAATTAAAAACTTAAAATAATCTTATTTTTCTTCCCTCTCTTTAAAATCGCAATTGTATTTGTAGTTAGTTTGGGATTTAGTCTAAACATTGTATCTGTAACTTTATCATTATCAACACTAACAGCTCCATTTTCTATAAATTCTCTAGCCTCTCTCTTACTTGAGGCAAGTTTTGAATCAACCAGAATATCCACAAGACTCATATCTTCATAGACATTGAAACTTGGTGCTTCTTTTAGTAAAAGCTCTTTTTCATCTTCATTCAAATTATTAGTTCCCTCTCCGCTAAACAAAATTTCAGCTATTTTTTTAATGGACCCGGCCAATTCCTCTCCATGAACAAACTTTGTCACCTCATAAGCCAGACTTTTTTGAGCCATTCTTTGCTCTGGATAATTTTTCATTTCATTTTCAATGTCTTTAATTTCTTCCAAAGACATTATTGTAAACAGCTTTAAATATTCAATGGAATTTTCATCATTTGAATTAAGCCAAAATTGATAAAATTCATATGGACTGGTTTTCTCTGGATCAAGCCAAACAGAATTCCCCTCACTCTTACCAAACTTTCTTCCTGTATTTTTATCAACTAGCAGTGGCACGGTTATTCCAAAGGATTCTTTTCCTGTTTTTCTTCTGATTAATTCAACTCCGGAAACAATATTTCCCCATTGGTCAGAACCACCAATCTGCAAATCACACTTTTTTTCTTGGTTTAGGTAAAAATAATCATATCCCTGAAGCAAGGTATAAGAAAATTCTGTAAAAGATATTCCGTTTTCTCCCTCCACTCTTCTGGCAACAGATTCTTTTTTAATCATATTGTTAACTGTAAAATGCTTTCCAACCTCCCTCAAAAACTCCATAACATTCATTTTAGAAAACCAATCATAGTTATTTACCATTTCAATATTGTCAATTTTCAAAAGTCCTTCAATTTGTTTTGTTAAACTTAGGGCATTTCTAGCCACATCATCTTCCTTCAGAAATTGTCTTTCCATGTCTTTCCCGGAAGGATCTCCAATCAAAGCAGTAGCACCACCGATAAGCAAGATAACCTTGTGCCCAGCCTGAAGCAAGTGATAAGTCAACATATAAACCACTAGATGTCCAACATGAATAGAACCAGCAGTTGGATCAACTCCAAGATAAATAGTCCTTTTTTCTTTTTCGTTCAAAATATCTTCCAACTTATCTGTTGAATATTGATATATATATCCTCGTTCTTTTAATTCATCTGCTAAACTGATTTTTATCATATAATGTTTTTAATAATATTAATATAATAATAGCTTTTTTTGGTTATTTTAGTCAAATTACTCAAAAAACAATTATCATCCATGTGAAATATTTTTTAATTTTTCATAGATTCTCACCATTGCCCAAGTATCCAATTTACAATATTCAAGTAAATCTCTTTTTATCATTTCTTTTTCTTCCTCGGAAGTATCAGGGGAAATCATTCTCTCCCATCGTTCACTGGCTTGGTCGCCTTTTGAAATATTTAGATTCTTGTATGTAAACTCTGGAACAATGACTGGTAGAACTTTTTTAATACTAGAACTCCCCATAAAGGCTGGATGAACATAATAATTATTTGAAAAAATTGTCATCAAATCAAACATCTTTTCGTTTATCACTTCAAAGAATTCCGCATGTTCAGGATGTAACTCGGCTAATTTTTGATTACGCTGTTTTTCGTATGTTTTATACCAAGAAACTACCGTCCCTTTTGTTTTTATATCTTCAACAATTCTTTCAACCAAGGGTTTAGTAATATCACCAACTGGTTCAGTTATCAAAAATTCTCTGTGTTCAATACTTCCATCCGCCTGCATAATGTGCAAGGAATACTGAAAAGGCACTTGTTCATATGCTCCAAATCCATCAAACATCGGAACGGCCGAGACAAAGCCTTCATAATCAAAAAAGTACAGGGGAAATTCTAGAGCATCGAGTTCTTGCTTAATGGCGACAGGATCAATTATGGGACGACCTAGGATATAGGCATCGTACTGCATTTTTTTGGCACCAGTTAATGCTTCTGGATTATCAATATCATCGAGAGAAAAAATCCGCCTATCTATCCAATCAAATAAAAGTTTTTTACTATTACCAATACGAGCGATATCATGGACAGAGTATTCGGGCACTTCTGGGTTTGAATATTGAAAAGTCGTACAATGATTATTCCTCCCTCGATACAAACACTCACAACCTTTTTCTTCCTCCATGGATAAATATTCTTTCATATCACTCATTTGATTTTGAACTCCCTCCAAAGAATCAGCCACCTCATCGCTCAGATCTTCAATAATAAAAAGTTCCCTATAATTTACCTCGCCATTCTTTTTATACTCTCTATTGAGATAAATAACTCCTGCTTTAATAATATTTATTCCACTTTTTTCTATAACACTTTTCTGAAAAGCAAGATCATGAATATAGTGATGAGGCTCTTTTCTTTTTATCTCATTGGATGCCTTCACCTCATAAAGTTCATAACCATCATTTTTCTTATCGTAGACAAGAATATCAGCTCGAATAAAAAAAGACTCTTCCGAAAAAGTAGCCTGAAAGATAACACTCTCTTTTTTTTCTAAATATTGCTTAGTATCCAAAACAGCATCATTACCCTGAGAATCAACCAATACCCCTTCCGGGAAAAGATTCCTAGCCTCAGCATCCGCCATATTCCCCTCCTCAATAATCTTCTTCTCAAAAGCAGACAATTCCACCCCCTCAAAAAGACTCGGTTTATGTTTCTTCAACCAAAGATTCTTTTTACAAAATGTATATTCAAGATAATCTGTTTTTGTTATGAACATTTTTTTTAAATTTTAAATCTTTAAATAGGGTACTCTATAGAGTACCCTATAGAGTACCCTATTTTTATTTCGATATCAACAGGTCATGAATGTGGGAAAGATGGACCTAACCCCAATTATTGTAATTATTTTATATTTTCATAAATATCTTTATGAAATAATTAGTTTAAGGATTTCATTATTTATAATTTTTATCTCTTTATCGTTGTGGCGATAATTATGACCAATCTCAGAAATATTTACAAACTTTTTTGGATCATTGGCATTGTCATAGAGTTTTTTAACATTCTCTGGTAATATCATTTCATCCAATTCTCCTGCAATTAGAATAATTGGTACTTTAACATTTTTTATGTCTACTAAAGCGCTGTATTTATCTCCATCAATTACATGGGCAAATGGAAGTTGAAATTCTATATATTTTTCCACATTAGCTGGCAAATCTCGCTTTGCAACAAGAAGCCCTCTATCTTCCCATTCTCTGCGCCACTGTCCATCTCTTATTGGACCAGAAGATGGCATAATACCGAGAACTGTAGTTATCCTTGAATCTCGTGCCGCATACAAAATAGAGAGTTGTCCACCACGACTATGACCACCAAGCAAAATCTTCTTATACTCATTCTCTTTATTCATATATTCAAAAACATTTTCTATGTCTTTTAAACACTGAGAATTGGTATATTCGGATATGTTTCCATCGCTTTCCCATGTTCCTATTGGATCAAATCTGACTGTAGTATATCCATTCTCACTCAGTAACACAGCTAATTTTTCTAAATGATTATAATCTTTTGAATCTAAAAAACCGGGGCACAAAATAGCTAGCTGATCTGTTTTAGAGCTAGACTTATTTATGACCGCAGAAATATTTCCTTTCTCAGTTGGAATTTTTATTTTATTTACTTCCATAGGCTATAATCCTAAATTTATTATCAATATTCAAGATAATATGTTTTCGTTACGAACATCTATAATACTTTAAATATTTTCTTAATATCTATATATTAGCATATTCTATAAAATTTTATTACTATTAGAAATTTCGAAAAATTCCATTATCTTTTTTTCTTGTTTTATGAATTTATTTATTAACTTGGGATTATTCCCGAGAAAATATTTGTTGAGATTTTGGATTTGATATATTTTTATAAAAAATGTATGAGAGAGACACAAAATATTTTTATATTCTTTTGAGAGTTCTTCAAGTTCAGTATTTAATAAATTTATTCTTCCTATTAGTTGTTCTCTTTTTTCAAGAAGATTATTATTTATAAATTGTTTGATAAATATTCTTCTCACTTCATTGCTTCCTTCTTTTTCATAGCTTTCCTTTGTGCAGTCTTGTGATATGTCAAAATGTATTTCTTTTAACAAGTCAGTTTTCCTGTATTTAACTTCTGTGTTTAAATAATTGTTTTTTAAATATTCAAAACTCTGCGTTGATCTACCCAGACTTGAAAAGAGAACAAAATCAATTTTAGCCAAGCTCTCCCTGTCTAGCTGAAAATCTTTTATCAGGTCTTTATCAAGAGGTGGATTATATTTATTCTGAGTCAATAATTTGACGCTTTCGAATTTTGATAAATTATTTTTTGTTGGACTATATGGTCCTATTTTTATAAATTTGAACATAGCTTTTATACTGCCTCATCCGAAGATAAGGCAGTATATAATTAATACATTTGGCTATCAATTATTCCCAGAGGGATTTTAGGAGTATTCTCAAGACTTTCATGTCCTTTGAAAAACTTAGCAAGATGAAAGTTCGTCAGATTAGTTGTTAAGTGATTAACAATAATAACATTATCACCCAAAAACCTCTCTCTAATCAGTGTACCATGAGTTACATACAAACTCATGCCATGTGCAGCTGCTTCACGCAACTCATCTCTAGAGAGCGCTCGTCCTCGAAAAAGTTTTGCCAGCTCAGCTCTCTCAGCTACAAATGAATTGAACTTTGAACTGAAATCACTATGCTCTGCAGCAGCTAATATATTTCTAGCTACCTCTTCCTGATGAAACAAATAATCAATCTCTGAATAAAACTGACTAAAGGTCATTACACCGCATTTCCTCGTAGCCATTTTCTCTATATTTATTACTGAGTGACAACACCTTCTGATATATTCCTCCTTACTTCCCGCTACCCTTTCAAAAAATTCTTTTTGAGCATCAACCAGTTCTGGTAAATCAGCGACCAAAATCGTCCAATCGACCTCGAGTCCAATCTCACTGAGACTATCCAGAAAACCAGGTACTGCACGCAAATGTCTAATAGCTGTCAGACTCGCACTCTCCCCTAGGTCCCCATTAAAAACATATTTCTCTCCATCATGGGGATAATCTGGACATACCGTAGAAACAACACGTACTCTCCCGTTCATCTTTCTTATTCTTCTCTCATCTTTTCTTGAGAAATATATTGGTAATCCGAACTCACTAAATGCACTGTAGTTATCAAGATTAATCTTCATAGCTAACTCCTCTCTTGGTTAGTATTGATAGTTTAAAAGAACAAAAAAATCCCTCATCTCTTTGCCAATTACAAAAGTAATTGACAAAAGGACGAGGGATCAAGACCACCCGCGGTACCACCTTTATTATTTTGAATCAAACTAACGAATTAAAAAATCCGTCAGTAAAACGGATTCAAAATCACTTTTACTGACTCATGACCTTCATATGAAGCGACATCAGATATCCCATGATTACGGAGGAAACCGAGCTTTCACTAACGCAAAAGCCATCCTGCAAAATTTGCCAACTAGTCCCAACCCCCGGCAAACCCGAGGAACTAATTATGGATTTTCTAATTTTTAATTAACTAAAAATAGATTATCATTATATCAATTTTTTGTCAAAAACTGGACTACTATATTTAAAAGTCTTAATTCAAAATCTTTCCTCAATCATTCCTAATAACGTGCTGTAAACAATCCCCCAACTGAATTACTTTCTTTATTGTTTTGTAAAAATGATTGTTGCATTTTCTTTACAGCAATCTTACCAAGCTCGCTGTATTCTTTCAAATCTTTTTTGGAATTTTTAATCAATTTTTTATTAAAATCAATGGCCTTGTCATTAACTTTTAAGGCTTGGTCGTTGATGCCAACTAGTTTTATTCCATCAAGTGAACGAACACGAGAAAGAGCAACGTAGCCCATTCCGTATTCAAAGGTTTTACTTAGGTCAATTTCGGCACAATCCAAACTCATTCCTTGACTCTTGTGAATAGTTATAGCCCAGGCCAAACGCAGGGGAACTTGGCTAACAGAGGCAACAGTCTCTCCCCCTTCTTCAATTATCCATTTCTCCTGAAAAGCGGTAATAAGATCGCCAGAAAAAGTTTCAATAATGGGGTAGTGATTATCATCATCAAAGCCGACAACACGACCCAGAGTACCATTTACAAATTTTTTGACAAAATTATTTTTAACAAACATCACCACTGCTCCAAGTTTCAATTTTAAAGCTTCAGGAGCAAGGCAGTATCCATTTTTTAAACTCTCGACCAAATATGGAACGCCTTCTGAATGCATCTCGTAAATATATCCGTCCTCCTCTAGTTTATCCAACTCAATATTATTGTGTGTATCAACATTTATATTGTGGGTGTGAAGTATTGTTGGTTTAATTTTTGATTTAATTTCTTTGTTCAATCTTCCCTGTAATAACTCGTGAGTTTTTAGGTTAGCGGTATTGTTTCTAATATCGCTAAGCACACTTAAAAACTTTTTATCTTCCTGTCTATGCTGTTCTTCGAGATAACATATTTTCAAATCCATATTTTTCCAAATTTTTGATTCCGTGACAAATCTATCGTCTTCCTTGCCTCTAGACACCGGGGGAAGTTGAAAAAAATCTCCACATAAAACAACTTGCATGCCACCAAATGGTCTCAAATCTTGTTTAAATACTTTGCAAACTTGGTCAATCAAGTCGAGTCTATTAGCATTCAGCATTGATATCTCATCAATAATCAAAACCTTAGCGGGAATAATTCTAGAAGACAGATTATCTTTTTCTTTTAAACCTTTTAGCTGTGAATCTGTAAGTTTTTCATTTATCCCAATTCCACACCATGAATGAATTGTCCGACCATTGATGTGTGAGGCCGCAATGCCAGTTGAGGCTGTTACTGAAACTTTAATTTTGTTCTTCTTTAAATATTCAATGTATTTATTTAACAAAAAAGTCTTACCAGACCCAGCTGGACCAGTAAGAAAAACATTGTTCCCCTGTTTTAAAATGTCGATAGCATCCTTTTGTTTCATCATTCAAATATATTTATGTCAAT
This sequence comes from Patescibacteria group bacterium, assembly GCA_027858235.1. Classification (NCBI taxonomy): domain Bacteria; species Patescibacteria group bacterium. Next base: position 52,924 of record JAQIDC010000072.1, read on the forward strand.
ATTAATCAACCATAAAAGGCTCAATTCTAAATCTAGACCGAGAAAATTGTTCTTTCTAATTCATCTCTGATTTCAAAACTTTTAGTCTCCAAATCAGCTTTTAGACTCAAGCTTTTCCCGTTTTTTCTCCAAGTGATGCCAATAATATTTTCAGACGTATTGTCTAATTTATATTTTCCTCTAAACACTGGGTTCGAATTCCTTAATTTACAAAGCTTAAATAATTTCTTCACCACTTCTCTTTCTTTTTCCTGTTCTATCTCAGCTAAAGTATAATAGTGGCGGTTCACATCTCGGCCATTTTTTGTTTTATTTAAAAGCTTTTTGTCATTAGCCCCGACAAAAAGTCCTACATAATAAATTTGTGGGATGCCCGGCAAAAACAACTGGATAGCACGAGCTAGCAGATAGGCTTTATCATTTTTATCCAATGCGCTGTAATAAGTGCAATTAATCTGATAAACATCAACATTCACAGAACTACTGCCAGATGCTCGCGTGGCTGCGTTACCACCGTTTCGATAGACTTGATCTGTGGTCTTTTGAATTTCTTCTGGCGGTAATAAGTCTTCCACATCAACTACACCAATACCGTCATGTGTATCTAGGTTCGAGATACTGTTCTGCGGTCTAATCTTAAACCAATTTTTCAGATACTGCCCCCGTCCGCTAAATAGTGCATTCAGCATTAAAAAAGGTAGAGCAAAATCATAAACATAATCCACCCCATTCAAATGAGCTAGTGAGATTTGTGTTTTGTAGTGAAAATGAACTTCTGGCACAACCTTCATACCATGATGATGAGCATGTCGAGCCAACCATTTAATAAAAATATAGGTTCTCGGTATCAAAAAACTATTTGTACTCCTTTGTTTGCCAGCATAAGCAACTGCATCCAGACGCAAATATTTCACTCCCAGAGTTTCCAAAAACCGAATGTCCCGACGGAATTTACGACGGACCGCCAAGCTTTTAATATTCAAATCAATCTGTTCGGGAGAAAAAGTGCACCAAAGGTAGCGTTTACTACCATCAGCACGGATGAATTTCACAAAAGGAGAACCAGGACGTGGACGATAAATCTTTTTCAATATCAAACGGTTTACACCTTGCTCATGAAAAATGAAATCCAGGTTTCGCATAATTGTCACAATCTGACCAATGCTAAAATAGAAAAACCGACCTAATTTCGATTTCGGTCTTTTGTACCAACGCCGGGAAAAATATCTAGCATTGATAAAAAAATTATGATACTTGGACCTATCCCCTTTGGCCAAATAATCTTGAAAATATTTTGATTCTTTGGAAACATGATTAACAATCAAATCAGCCATGAGATTGTAATCAGCACTGATAGCAGAAAGATCCTCAACTCGTCCGAAAGCTGGATCAATCTTTCTATGCGTCAAAGGCGCAAAACCTCTATCCCCAGAGGATGGATAAAAAGGCAAAATATGAACACCTTTCACCACACTTTTAAGATGAGTATCTAGAACGTATTTCAAGTCATTCAAATTATTACCCAATGAGTCTGCGTAAGTAATTAACTGTACGCCCGAATTTTCTTTATATTCAATGTTATCTTTCATAATATCATTTTAACATATGTCAGATAATTTAAAAAACGCCACTCAATAAAGTGACGTAATCAAGTTTTTGATATTTTTTTAAAAAATTATAGAAAAGAGAAAAGAAAGGCCTGTCCCCAACTACTCGCAAAGAATATTAAATGCAGCAGTATAATAAGCTGGCTTCATCTTTATTTCAATTTCAGAAGCATTATTTATCATTTCCGCAATACTCACTCTTGAAGATTTTTTCAAAAGATCATAAGCATTCACATAGGTATCTGAAGATTTATTTACGGGATTCCCTTTTTTTAAGTTCACCATAAAATCAAACCTATCCCTAAACAATGTGTTTATTGCAGTTCTTTCGTCAAAACTTGAAAAATCAGGACTCTCTTCAGATTCCTTGATTGGTTCTTTTTTTTCTCTCCCACCACCTGGAAATTGTAATAATTCACCCATTCTTATTATTTCAATTACTTATTATGATTTTTTCTTTATCTTTAGAATATCACATTCTACATTATATGAAATCCTTTGTTTTATTTCAATATAATAAATTATGAAAGACTGGAAGCTAGATCTGGCCCAGTTGCTACATAATTATTTATATCTTTATATTTCTCGGACCAAACACAACGACGGACATTTTCTTTATATCTCCTGGCAAATAATTCTTAACAACTTTTTTTATCTTTGCCGGGTTAACTCTAAAAATTGCGTCACGAAAGTTTTGCTTTATCTCAATATCATAACCAGCATATTCATCAAAATAGTCACTTTGAGCTTTTTCGGTTTTGGTTTTGGCTTTGTCAAGTTTTGAAATAGACATTATAATCGCCTCGGTCATCATTTCTTTACTTATGCTAAGGTCTAAAATATAATCACGAGCTCTAGCATAAGTTTTTAAAGTATTTTCGACGTTCGGGTCTCTATATGATCCAAAAGAAAAAATATTTTCAAAAATTGAGAACTCTGCAAAGCCTCCATAAGCTCCGCCTTTTTCTCTTATTTCATTGTGCAAAAAACCTCTTGCAAGCATTTTGGCCAAGACAAAGAAAGTCGCTTTTTGTTCAATGTTTATTTCAGGTATTTTAATTGATGCAGCCACGAAAGAAACCGCTGAAGGGACTTCTTTAGTTTCTTTCAAATTTTTCGAGCTAAAAACTTGTTTATCTTTTTCTATAAAGTTAACTTTGGGAAAATTACTTAAGATCTCTTTTACATAATTATCAACTTTATCGTCCTCTTTATAACTAAAAATAACAAACTTCACCTTATTGCTTGATATAAAACTCTTGGCGATTTTTTCGAGTCTTAAAGATAGAGCTTTCAAGTTTTCTAGACTCAAATCCTTTGCCAATTCTTTCAAAAAATCCAACTGGCTAATACCATGTAGACGCTCATTAGTCTCTGCCACTTCCCCCAAACTACTCTCTGCCCTGGTTATAGCATATGTATGGCCGCTACTTATAACTTGTGACTCAATCCCTGCTATTTTTTCTAGTAAAAATCTTTTTAGCAAGCTTGAGTTACTGAAATCAGTTTGCAAAATGATCTCCTCAAAAATTTCAAGCAACTTTGTTTTATTCACTTCAAGACTTTTCCCCTTAACCACGAAAGGGGAAACAAGATCACCTGTCGCTTTATTTGAAGTAATAGGAGTAGAAAAATTTATTCCGCCAGTATTAATTTCAAGATAATTAGCTAAATCTTTATACCCCCTCTTCTTTGTCCCCATTCTCGAAAAAAGATAGCAAAGTAATGGCAAATAGTTTTCTTCTTTTTTTTCAATTCCTTTAACGTCAAAAAGGCAGGAAAAATAAAACAAACCGTTTGTGTCAACTCTATATTTCACAAAATTTTCTGATATTCTTTTTGACTTCTCCAGTTTTTCAACAGTTTTATCAATATCTTCAAGCTCAATAATAGGAAGAACATTTAACTCTTCTTTACTAGATTGTAGTATTTCTAAATTTTTTGCGAGATCTTTTATCTCTTTAATTTCCTTATTAGATAAACTCTTCCTAGCTTGATCTAACTGAAAATTTTCCTTTTTAATTAATTCCTCTTGCAACTCCTTGCTGGGTTTTAAAATAACTTGAGAGCAATGTTTATTTTTTAACAAATACTCATCTATTAAATTTTCGAAGAATCTACCTTTCTTTATTTCTTTTTTTAATTTTGCAATATTTTTTTCTTGTTCAATTAAAGTTAAAGGATCACAAGAATGAATCCAGGGTGTAATCATATCAAGCCAAACATTTAAACCATGGGGATAAGGTAGGTTTGAAATATCTTTCCTGCTTATCTCTAATTTATGCATAGCCGCCTTAACTAAATCTTCTTCAATTCCCTTTTCTTTTATCCCCTCCAAAGTTTCATAGATCAAATTTTTCACTTTTGAAACATCTCCCTTTTTAATTTCTTTGAGACCAACACTAAAAAGTGTGTCTCTAAGTTCAGAATCATATCCAGTATTATCAGACATGTCATTACCAAGACCCGACTCAATCAAAGAATGTCTTAAGGGAGCAGCCGTATTTCCTATCAAAATATCAAACAATAGATTGGCAGACATTACACGATAAGTATCTTCTCCAGGACAAATGAGCCAATTGACACAAGTTTGATATTTTTTGGATGCTTCTTCTTCTCGATCAACAGGAAATTCTATAGTTAATTTATTTTCTTCTTGGCGACGAGGTTCAAGAATAAATTCATTATTTTGTTCTTCTCTTTTAAAACGACTTAAAACATTTATTGAAACTTGTTCTAGAGTTTTTTTCAGTGGTAAATTTCCATAACTAAAAAACCAAGCATTGCTGGGATGATAAAATTTCTTATGAAAAGCTTTTAAATCTTCGTATGCAAGATTAACAATTTTTACAGGTTCTCCTCCTGAATTAACTCTATAACTTGATTTATCAAAAAGTGATTGTTTTATTGCTTCGGCCATGATGCGGTCTGGAGAGGACATTACGCCTTTCATCTCGTTAAAGACAACTCCCTTGTGGACCAATCGCTTCCCTTCAAAATCATAACGCCACCCTTCTTGTCGAAAACTTAATTCGGAAATTTTTGGAAAAAAACTTGCATCAAGATAAACTGATAAAAGATTATAAAAATCTTTTTTGTTTTGTGTAGAAAAAGGATAGGCTGTCCAATCCTCAGAAGTAAAAGCATTCATGAAGGTTTGCAAGCTCCTCTTAAGCATAGAGAAAAAAGGATCTCTTACGGGGTATTTTTCTGAACCAGTGAGGACGGTATGTTCAAGAATATGAGCCACACCAGTTGAATCTTCTGGCTTTGTTTTAAAAGTTACAGCAAAAGCATTGTTTTTATCATCTGCTTCCAAGTGAACATATCTCGCACCAGTTTCATTGTGTTCTAATTCATAAAAAATCATTGAATCATTCTTAATATTTTCTATTCTTTTTACAGTCCAACCAAAATAACTTTTCTGAAGTTTAAGATTTTTATTTTTACTTTCTTTTTTTGTCATATTTTGAAATTCATATTATTAAATGCTTATTTATTCAAGATTTGACCCCAATTTCCCACTACCGTAGTTTTAATTATTAAACAAAAACATGAGAAACCCAATGTCCAATATAATAAGTTGCAGCTATAACAAAAGTTGCAATAGTTAGGTGCTCTGAGATTATTTTCCAACATGGTGTTTTTGCTCCCTTCGATATACTATAACTCAAATATCCAAGCAAGAAATATCCCCAAACAATATCAACAATAATGGCAGTTTTCATTTCAAAAAACATAAACGGAATTGCATAGGTAAGGGCAAAGAAGAATTTTGATAGTAATGTAAAAATAGTTAAAGCCCAAATCTCTTTTTCAGTGGAATTGTTTTTCGACTCTTCTGCAACGTGCACACCGAGAGAATCAGAAAAAGCGTCAGCTAAGGCAATAATTAAAATACCTCCAAAAACAACTGATTTAGAATTAGTACTTGAATACAGACCAATTATCAAGCCAAGAGTTGTAATAGTAGCAGAAGTTAAACCAAAGCTCACCCCACTTTTAAAAATTTTTCTCATATATATTTTATTTCCGATAGTTATTTTACTATTTTGTTTTTGCTAATGCAGAGGGTAAGGTCTGACTTCGATTATTCCTATATTTTAATTATATCAAATATTAGTCCATTACTCCACAAAAACATCTCTCGGTTTATTTTGAATACTTGGCCCGACCACTCCTTGTTTTTCTAAATTATCGAGTATCCTATTTGCTCTTGGATATCCTATTCCTAGTCTTGATTGAAGCATTGTTGCTGACGCTTTGCCGGAATCTAGAATCATCTTTCTTGCCTCCTCCATCATGACATCTCCTTCTTCATCTTCTCCTCCAAAATCAAAATCAGACTGCCCTTTCCCTTCGAATTCAACTTCATAGTCAGCGACACCTGATTTCTTCTTTATATATCTAACCACTTCTTTTATTTCTGCTTTATCTATGTAAGTTCCTTGTATTCTCACCGGTTTGCTCATGGCAGAATTGATATACAACATATCACCATGACCGAGTAATTTTTCTGCTCCTGTATGCTCTAAAATAGTTTTTGAGTTAACTGACGATGTCACTGAAAAGGCCGCTCTAGCAGGTAAATTTGCCTTAATTAACCCTGATAATATATCAACTGATGGTCTTTGAGTGGCTAGGACCAAGTGAATTCCCGCTGCTCTAGACTTTTGACCAAGCCGGATTATCGCCCCTTCTGCCTCTTTTTTAGAAGTAGATAAAAGGTCACCAAGCTCATCAACCACAACCACCAAACACGGCATACTGTCATTTGGTTTTCTTTTATTATAGTCAAGCATATTCTGACAACCCGCTTTGTTTATTATCGTTAGTCTCTTATCCATCTCTTCAACACACCATTGCAAAGCTCTTATCGCTCTTTTGTGTTCCGTGATAACTGGAGCTATGAGGTATGGAATTTTGTCATACATACTTAGCTCAACTTGTTTTTGATCTATCATGACAAACTTTAGGTCGTCAGGATTGTTTTGAAACATTAAACTAATTATAAGTGAATGCAAGAAAACGGACTTCCCAGATGCGGTCTGTCCAGCAATTAAAACATGAGGCATCTTCACAAGATCATCAAGCCAAACCTTTCCAGTCACATCTCTACCCATAGGAATTATTGTATTTGATTTACGACTAGTAAATACTTTTGATTTTAAAACTTCCTTCAAACTGACTAATACTTTTGTTTGATTTGGTATTTCAAGACCAACAAAAGGCTTTCCTGGAATTGGAGCTTCGATACGAACTGGGTGGACGGCTAGATTCATAGCCAAGTCATCTGCATAAAATTTTACCCTGCTAACAGATATTCCATTAGCTGGCTTGAAAGTGTATTGAGTAATAGTTGGCCCAACGGTAACATCCCCCATATTTATAGGAATGCCAAAATCAGCCAAAGTTTGTTTTATAATTTCTTGATATCTAACAATATTTCCACTGGTTGGTTTTTTTGTTTTGCTTCTCAATAAGTCTAGCGGTATATTTATTTTTAAATTAGTTTTCTTCCAATTAAAATTCTTCTTATCCTTCTCATTCAAATCATGTGATGACGATTCATCTGACAACTCAAAATTATTTTCAAGGGAATGCCCCTTGTCGTCTTCTTCAATATCATATTCTTTTATAACCGCTCCCTTGTCATCCTCAAACTCAAGATCATATCCATCATCCTCAATCCTCTCCACCTTTGTCATTCCGGGTTTAGCCCGGAACACAGAAACAAGGGGATAAAATATTATCCCAAAAAGAAAAATTAGCATTCTAAACAAAATACTCCCCTCTCCAATAATATTTGAAAGACTAGTGTTGAGAATCAATATCAAAGATATCAATACCAAAGAAGAAAGAAGCACTGCACTCACAGGAGAACCGAGATAATCAATAAGTAGTGGCGAAATAGCTGAGCCTAAAATCCCTCCTCCTATTTCAGTATTCCAAAAATACAATAATCCAGAGATACTAATCAAAAACAGTCCAATCCCAAAAACATTAGCACCATCAAAATCATCGTCATCATTGCGAGCCAAAGCTATAACAGTTAAAAACAATAAAACCGGAACACTCCATTTAGCATAACCAAAAAACACACCAAGATAGATACTAGCAAGACTACCTAATTCACCAGCCTTACCCAGATAACCAAACAAACACAAAAGACCAAGCAACAAAAAAAAGATCAAGAAAATCCCTTTCCTAGCACCACGAGAAAGACTCCAACTTGGAATAAACACCCCAAGAAGTCTTTTAAAAATACTTTTTCTTTTTTTCTTTTTTTTAAACATATTAGCAATCCCCTCCTTTTATATTCTCCTCTCGAGACAAGGTGAATCGCTACCAAGCGAGAGAGAGTGCCCTGGGGTAGGAGTACCCGCCAGGGGGAGGTGTGTTAAAAATAGTGTGTAATAGTCCTGCCTTTAAATCAATAAAAAAAGCGACCAAAAGTCTTATCTAAATAAAATTTAGACAAAACTTCCAACCGCTTTAACACTAACGTGTAAGTGATGGACAATTATTTCATTCTCGTGTCATTCTGAAGTTAATTCAGAATCCAGAAAATAATATTCAGTAAAAGGTGCGACTTGCCCCGCTTTGCGGGAAGAAATAAGTGTGCGGCATAACCGCAGGGGAACTTATAATACCATTATAACACAAATATAGCGTTTGTCAATGTTGACAGGATTTTTTTCTTTAAAAAAAGATGAAATCTAGATTTATCCCGTTAAATTATTTCCATTTAACTGGTATTCATACCGTGAAACCCTTTTTGTTTAACTGGTACCTGATCCCAATTACTTTTATTTCTTAGTTAACACCAAAACATCTTGATCCATTTCTTCCCCTTCCTGGACTTCTTTATTTAGAAGCCCCTTCCAATCTCCTAAATATATCTCAAACCCGTGAGCTTCGGCTAATTCTTTTATTTTATCAGCTGAATGATAATATTTAACAGTTTCGGCTCCCTCAAGATATCCCGAGTTTGGCTCACCAGAAATTTTGAAAAGTTTAACAGTAAAATTATCGCCATCTTTTAAGATCTTTATCTTATTATCGGAAAACAGCTCACCGTTATATAGATATCTGGCATTGGTTGAATAGCTTTTTAGTTCTGGGCTTAAATTCCCCATCGTAGCTACCAATTTTCCTTTTTGTTTTAATTTTTTTGATAATAATTCAAACAAGGCATCAAGATTGTCTAAATGATCAATAGTGTATTTCATGATGCTGATATCAAGCTTCTCATCATCCAGTACACGCAAATATTCTAAAATATCACTTTTTATAAAGCTTGTCACTTCTTTGCGCTTTTCATATTCTTCTGTTTCCAAATACTTCTTAGCCAATTCAAGCATATAGGAAGATACATCCACCCAGTCAATGTGACCTCTGGGTTCGTTCAGTAGCTTGGCAAAAAATTCATGATATCTGTCCGGATGAGCACCTCCGCCCAGCTCAGCTGAATATACAGGTCTATCTAACTCTTTCGTTTCTTGCATTATTATCCCATCAACAATTTGAGCTACTCTAAAATTTTTGTCGTTCTGTTCAAGCTCAGCAAATTTTTCTGCTATCTCGGGAGAGAAATACATACCTAGCCCTTCTTTTTTATTTTGATTTATTTTTTCTTGATTCATATCTTTATTTTTAATATTTTTTTTATGAAAAAGATGAAATCTAGATTTATCCCGTTAAATTATTTCCATTTAACTGGTATTCATACCGTGAAACCCTTTTTGTTTAACTGGTACCTGACCCCAATTACCTTCAATTAACTCTTCATATCATTTTCCAGTTGATTCTCCCAGTTTGGAATAATTTTTTTCATTTTCTTTTGCCAATCTGGTGGAATGCTAGCATGACGGATAAACAGAAGCTGCGGATCTGGAATTGAATACATAACATCATAAAAAGCCGTTGTCCCTGATCCCGCTACTCCATTGCTTGATTTCCATTTTCCGAGTTCTGACAAATCCTTATTTGTATAATTGCAAATAGCTAGATTTGTCATTCCTTCATTAAATCTTTTCAGGACATAAAGAGATATGGCTGCCAACTTTTTTGCTGAATTTTTGTAAACATTGAATGGAACGAGTCGAAAATACCAATTAAGAATATAATGAGCAATTGAGTCAACATTCTGATCTCTTGCATCTTTTTCCATCTCATCAGTAATTCCTTGTTTTTTAAGTATTTTTTCAATCTCAATAATTCTTTTATTTGACTCTTCTTCAATATTCACTAAATACTTATCAATTTCTATATGAGCACTATAAAGAAGCTCGACAAAGGCCTTATAGTCAGTTGGTTGTTTCATTCTACACTCATGTTTTGACAAATCAACACCATACAAGAAACGAGAAACGGGCTCACCGTTTGGCATTATGTTTACATAGTAACTTGAAAAAACCTGGAAATCCCTCACGTAAGGGTTTAAATCATCATAAACCTTTAAAGCACCTTTAGCAAATATTTTTTTAACACTATCAAGAAAAGCTTTTTCTGATATTTGAATATCAGTAAACATTAACAACCTCTCAATATCATTAATATCTTTTTCATCCAAAGCAAAACTACTCGCTGTCTTGCAAAACCTATTCCTTGCGGAACTATATAATTTTTTTAATATTATTTCCATAAGACATATATCTTAATTTAATTTATATATTATTTAAACAAAAAACAAGATTTATCCCGTTAAATTATTTCCATTTAACTGGTATTCATACCGTGAAACCCTCTTTGTTTAACTGGTATTCATACCGTGAAACCCTCTTTGTTTAACTGGTACCTGACCCCCACTAGCTTTTCAGCTAATATTCAGATATTTTAAATATTCTAATTGACTTATAATAAAAATATGTAATATTATAAGTATCAAGATAAAAGGGTCGCTGAAGCTGTGAGGCAGATGGCCCCCTTTTTTTTATTCTCTTTTAATCTTATTTTTTAAATTCAAAATTCAAGATTTATTTAATTTCTTTTTTAAACATTTCTCTTACTAAGTTATCAAAGTCTTTATTTTTCTTCCATATAATTTTCATTTTATCATATGTTTTATCAAAACCCATATATGGTTTAAATTCTTCTGTTCCTTTGTATTTAGCTATTTCTCTCCAATATTTTTCATTCTCCAAAAGCAAATTAAACGCCTCAGTGAATTCCCAAAATAGCCGGTCATTATCATGGCATTCTTTTGGTTCTAACTTATATTTCTTCTCAAGATAGTCATAAGTAATAAAATGTAACATTTCATGAGCAATAACAATATTAGAAGAACCCGGTTTATTTATTGGAAATGAAAACTCTTTTTCTTCTATCATTCTTGGATAAACTTCTAGAATAGAAGCACTCCCCGTATATTCACCTTCTGGCCAATCATAACCTTTGAATATTCTATCTACTTCTTTTAGGAAACTACCCTCTACTTCCTTCCATCTCTCGTTGGCTTCATTTAACTTTAGCTCAAAGCTATCGTTGTTTTTTTTATACTAATCAAATATAAAATTTTTCGCCTCCTTTTCAATTTTCTCTTTTTCTTTATACTTTTCTAGATATTTCAAATCAGAAAGAATAGCCCTGTTGTCCTCCTCTAAAAAAGAAAGAAAAAATCCTAAATCATCTTCCTTGTTTAAAACTAAATTTAATTTTGGTTTTTTATTAGTCATATTAAAGATTACTTTTTATAAAAGTCTTTCAATGCAAGAAACAAGATTTGACCACGTTAATCTGTTAAAAAAGGATAAAAGCTAGACCTCGTATATTAACTTTTAAAAGCCTGAAAAATGGATCAAAACCCTTTTACTACAATTCTTCATTAGTTTTAAACCACCAATCAAACTCATCGGAATATTTTTTGACATTCCTATTGAACCAATCTGACATTTTAAAAGCATCAAGTGCCCCTGGGAAACTATTTTTAGCTTGAAATGGTCTACTCCACTTATCTTCATCTAATCCGAGTCGAATAGCTAGAATATAATGCCTAATGCCTTGATTATCCAAAGGGTTTGCTCTCAAAAGTTTTCTAAATATAAACAAAGCCTGTTCAGTCTTCCCTTTTCGCCAGCATAAAAATCCATAGGCTTCAATGACTCTCATAAGATGACGATTTTCCAAATAACCCCAACGCAATTCTTTTGGCCAATTTCCATCTTTATCAACTATTTTCATTAATGCTTTTGTATAAGCAGCCTGTAACAGCTCATCCGCCTCCTCTACCCTATTACTATGAGACAATATATCAGCCAAGCTGATATAAGAATCAAAAAAATATTCATCCACCTCAATAAGTCTTCTCAACTCAATCTCCACTTCATTATCAGACATTTCGCTCTCGTAAATATCGTAAAAATCATCCATTACTTCATGGTGATTATCATCAACAAATTCTTTTAGTTGTTTTTTTCGCAATGAATTTTTGATTTCCATAGTTTTCTAAATTATTTTTTATACAAAATTTATTTAAATACAAAACTTTAATTTAAAGTTCGAGACTTGCTCCGATTATAGTCAATAATTTCACCAAAAATAATCTCAGCACAGCCAGAACCTAATTTGAATATAAGGTGAAGAAGGTGCATTGCGGATGCAAATGAGGCCGGCCTGGGTCGTACGGAAGCAGAGAGGGTGCTCTGGGGTGCTTTTCGGACATTTCTGTCCTCAATTTTTCTCCTTGTTATATATTTTTTAATCTATATTATAATCATGGTTATAATATAGATTACTTTTTATTGAAATTTACTTATTCAAAAAACAAGATTTATCCCGTTAAATTATTTCCATTTAACTGGTATTCATACCGTGAAACCCTCTTTGTTTAACTGGTACCTGACCCCAGGAGTCACTTGCGTCTTGAGTTGTTTAATAAAAGCACGTTCCAGTTCTGCTTCGCTTTAACAAGAAACACTATCCTGAACTCGGTCTGCATGTCTTCGGTATTCAGCGACAACTGTGCTGTGAGAATTTTCCGCAACTAGATTGTATTTATTGTATGACATATTTCATAAATTTTATAATTACATTACATCACATTTTCTAATCTTCTTCTTCATAATAATAAGAGTAGTCTATTCCTTTCATAAACATTTCACGATTGTTAATTTTACTAGTAAGAGCATTTTTAAATAAATTTTTTATTTTTATACTATTTTTGGAGCTATGTGTCATTGCATTTATATAATCTTTTTTGCCTATTTTACTCCACTCCACACATTTTTTAAGGCTTTTTTTCAATATTAAATCAAGCCAAATACGAGTACTTCTTCCATTGCCTTCCATGAAGGGATGAGCGACATTCATTTCTACATATTTATCGGCAATTTGTTCAAAATTATTTTCAGGCATTTGTTCAATTTGTTTAAGCGTGTTTTCTAAATATTGTGCCATCGCAAATTGAAAACCATTTTTTGAAATATTTTTCTGTCGTATTTTTCCTGCAAAATTATACAAACCGCCAAATAAATAAGCATGAATTTGTTGCAAGCCCTTGGTTGTGCCGATTTCAATGCTATTAATAAGAGAACTTTCAAACAAGGCATAAGCTTTTGTTTTACTTTTTCCATCGATACTCTCATCACCATGAATAAACCAGTCAATAAATCGGTTAGCTTTAGTCCCGGGGAATGTTTTACCTAGGGCAATAATCCCGTCATAGTCTAACGTATCAGTTAAATATCGTTTCCCATCACTTGCCAAAAGTTTCAGTTGGGTAGTAGCACTAACCACCTGACTGTTCTCTTTCTTGAGCTTGGCTTTGAGATATTTCCAATAATTGCGGGCTTTGGCGTAGTCGTCTTGATCAGTGAGAACGGCGATGATGTCTAACACACTAAACCACCATTTATTATTTTTTTCATCCCAAACGGCACGAACTTCTCGATCGTCAAAGAAACGAATTGAAATTTTATGATTCATATTTTTTAAAAGTTAATAATTTTACCTCGATAATATTCATATTGCTTCTTTCTCATAGCAAGCCCTGCATTTAACTGACTTTTCAATAGAACTTCGGTGTCCTATTGGTAACACCCAAAAAAAACCATCAATCGAACCCCATGCTTCCGCTGGCATTTCGTAATCTATTTCTGCACTTAGAGGCTCAAAATCGATACAAAAAGTTTGGATCCGTTCTCCTTCACTTGTATAATGCGCTGGCATTTTTCTTCTAGCCGTATAAACAAGGTGAAGTGTTTTCCTTAAAATTTCATTCATAATATTTTTATAAATAATCCTTTGGTGTCATATTTTTATTTCCAATCCTCAATAATTATCTTCTTCCCACTCCGACGTATTGTTAATTTTTGTCTTTCCCTTATTTTCAACTCGGAAACAATATCAGCAGGGATAACAACAGACAAACTCCTCTGCCCAACACGAGTAACTTTTCTAATATATTTTTTTATCATATTTTTCTTGTTACGTAACATGCTACGTAACAGATAATTTCAAATTATTTTTTCACTATATAATACTTGGTAATCTATCTATACTATACTCTTAATTCACAATTCCGGATCCAAATCACCCTATCAACTACCTCTTTAAAAACTTATTCCATGTCACCGTTTCTTTAAATAACCATCAATTCTCCCTCTATCTTCATTCTCTTTATCCCCTTTAAAATACACTTCAATAAATTCAATACTTATTAACTCAAAACGACTACAATCCTTATTACAAGAGTATATAATTCGTAGGGAGCTCTTTTTTAAGCTTTTAGAAAACAGTCTTGCCTTAATTATTAGCAAGTCATCAGTTTTGGTTAAAATATTGGAATGTCTTCCATTGCCGAAAGGAAATTTTTTTAAAATATCTTTAAACAATTCAATATCATCTTTCAGAGTTTTAAATTTCTTTGAAAGTTTTTTAAAGTCTTTTTCAAATTCTTTTGTGCAACTATAATTCATCCTCGTAATTTCTTACGGAATGATCATTGTCGCGATAAAAGACAGATTCATATCGAATCTTCTCACCATCTTCATGTATCATCCATGGTGTATCAGTATGTGAATAAGCACTTAACTCTTTGGCAGATTTGCCTGCAAGACGAGATAAAACATCATCGATATGTGATGTCTCCTGAGCTGACAAATTCTTTAAGTTGGCGGACTTTAAGGGTAGATATTTTTTTTGCTCGTACTGAAAATGTTTTGACTTTATCATTTCTAGTTCACCATCTTTCTGCATTTTATCAACTATTTTTTTAAACTCCACTGGCGTTGGACCGTAATGATTTTTTATATAAGTTGCGCCCATTAAGTTTTCTTCAAACTTCTCGTAATAATCAAAATCAATAAAATATAGAAGTTTGTAAACAACTGTCTCTCCAACGTTTGGTTTTGCTCCAACTTTCTCTAATATATAAAGTAGAACTTGTTTAAACTTTTTCAAATCCTTCTCCTCAACACGAATCTCAATATCTTTGTTAGATTTCTTCTTTTTACTCTCTATTATTTTAACTTTTACAGATTCTTCCCTGTTGGCTAAAAGATCCTGTAAGCTCATCCCAAAAAGTCTAGACAATTTCTCCGCTTCAGATATCCTGAGTTCAGTCTCACCATTCTCAATCTTTTCATAGGTTGGTCGAGAGACTCCAATTTTCTCTGCAACAAAAGACTGGCTAAAGCCATTCTTTTTTCTTAACTTTTGGACAAGTAGATGCTTAATCATAAATTTAAACTATTTTTCCTATGACAATATTATACATAATGTAAAATATTTTGTCAATATCAATGTAATATTTATTTACATATTAACCTATCAACATTAGAAAATTATTAAACCCTATTTTTCTTGATTGCTCAACCTCATCAGAGATTTTCTACCTCCTCATAAATATTTAAACTACAGCTAGTTTATCTATATTATAATCACAATTCACAATTTAAGATTTATACCGTTAAATTATTTCCATTTAACTGGTATTCATACCGTGAAACCCTCTTTGTTTAACTGGTACCTGTCCCCCCCCCCTTTTTTTTATATAAAATCTCTTAATGCTTCTCCTATTTTTTTCACAACCCCAACAACAAGAGCATTCCCCATAATATAGGCTCTCTTCGTGTCTGGGACACCTTCTGTGTGGTTATCTGGAAACATATTTAATCTCTCTAATTCTATCGGAAGTAATCTTCGTAAACGTCCATTTTTTATTTTAATTACATGCTTAAATCTTGAAGGGGATGACCCTCCTTCTCCTGTAACAATTGTTCGAGATGCGTTATTCAAATTATCAGGAAAAATCATTCCACCTTCAGAATAGTTATACTCAAAACCATCTTTTGTTTTTCTATTTTCAGTTTTCCCATTTTTTAAATATTTCCAACGCTCAAGGGTGTTTTTCTTAATAAAAAACTCTTCTGGCACCTCTTTATCATTCACAAGAACGTCTTTTAACATAATCTTTTTACCATCATACTTTGAAGTTACTTTTTTTGTATAAATTTTACTATTAATCATTATCCCTGCGTTATGGAAAGGACTAATTTTTGGAGAATCGCTAGAAAAATCCCTTGAAACAATAGCAGGGTCTGCATCTAGAGTAAAAAAATCAACTTCAACATCATCCTTATTAACAGGGAAACCAGATGCTATTATGCCTTTTGAATTTATCCATTCTTTAGGATTTGTATTTTTAGCTTCTTTATATGCAGTGGTTCCTTTTTTGTAGGCTAAAATAAAAACTCGTCTTCTTCGTTGAGGAAAACCATATTCTGCTGCATTAATTATTCTCCATTCTACAATGTACCCCAAAGAAGCTAAAGATGAAAGCATTACTGCAAAGTCTCGTCCTCTTTGTTTAGTTGGAGATTTAAGAAGTCTATCAACATTCTCTAACAATAAAAAATTAGGTGAGTTTTTACCACTTTTTTTCAAAATATTAAAAATAGACCACCACAAAACACCCTTTTTACCAACTAAACCGTTTGCCTGATTTGCTGTACGTGCAACAGAATAATCCTGGCAAGGAAAACCACCGACCAATAAATCGTGTTGTGGTATTGTCTTAAATTTGCTTTTTACAACAAGCTGAATATCTTCACAAGAGTGACCCTCTGTACCAAAACGTTCTTTATATATATCTGAAGCATGCTGAGTCTTTGTGCTTGGCTCCCATTGGCTATTCCAAACAGTTTGATATTTAATTTTCTTATTACTTGCTTGGTCAAGGCCTATTCTAAAGCCTCCAACTCCCGCAAATAATTCAACTACTTTTATTGTTTTCATATTTTAAAAATTACTATCTATATAATAGCAAAATTATCAATTTTGATCAAATTTTAACTAACTTATATTTTCTAACACTTTTTGAATATATTTTGCATTCAACCAAAAAGATTTTTTCATCTCTTGCGTTCCTTGGGGTGTTTCAGCGGTATCCCTAGAATCTTTTCCATGTGGGCGCACATGTGCCACGTCATTATCACTAATCTTTGGTAAGTCCTCATATCGGTCTTCATTTATACAATCAATTGTTTTATTCCAGACATCCTCTGCTTCAGACATGTCTTCTATGGGAAAATTCCAAAACAAAAATTTCTTGAATACAATTTCTTCACTGCCCTTTTGTTTTTGAAATACAGCAAATAAAAATCGCTTTGTTTCTAGTTGCGCGTGAAATTCACTCATTTCCTCCTCTTCTTCGTCATACCAAACTTGCGTTACTAAATCCTTATAGTCAAAAGCAGGGAACGACAATGATTCTGTAAGTACTCCAGTGTGTTCCAAGGTAATTGCCTTAAGTGTAATATTCGCTTTTTCTAACTCTTCAATCCTATTTGATTTAACTCCAAGCATTCTGTTTACCAATAATCGTTTCCATTGTTTTGGTTCTTTCTTAAGATCCCATTTTACAGCTTTCTTTATTTCGGTATCAGTTTTTCCAATGAATTGTGCAAATTTTTCTTTCACAACGTCTTCAACAGTAGCCAGCCGTCGCTTTTTTTTAAAGATTGACTCAGTGCTAATATCTTTTCCAAGCAACTCTTTTTGGATTAAGAAATTAAGATATTGTTGTTTAAAAGAAAAAGCTCTTGGCTTAGCAGGTGTCCTCGCCATAGGCTGGTCGCGCACAACTCTACTATTTGCAGCTTTCGTGCAAGCTCCCAAGTAATATGTATCTCCTTCAGACAATAAATGTGCCTCTCCTCGTTTTATTTTTCCAACAATATATTCCCAGTCTTTTTGTATTTGGTAAATATCTTCCTCGGAAATATCATCGAGTAAATCAAGTAAATGCACAAACTTAAATTTATAGTCTAGGATGTCTTGCTCTTTAAGCCACAGATAGAACATTAACAAAAGAACTTTGTTCTTCTTGAGAAATGAGCTTGTCTCCCACGATTCATTAATCACCTCATCATAGTTAATCATTGAAAAAACAAGTCTTTCCTTTGAAACATATTTTTTCACCGCATGCGCTTTGAGTGGGTTTGTCTTTAATTCTATTCCCGCAATTTTGAAATCTGCCTCTGCTCTATTATTAACATCCAAACCAAATACAAACTCTTCCACCAACTCACCGAGAAGACCCTTTCTTCGGCTTCCATATTTCAAAAGTCTTTGCTCAATTTCTTCTAGGTCAACTCCATCGTCAGACATTACTGAACGCAAAGATCGCCCAAGAATTTTTTGAGCTTCGGTAAGTACTGATTCTTTTGTGGTGTATGTTTTAGTCATTATTACTCTTTCCATTTTTTAATAATCTCTTCAAACTGAACTTCTTTCCATTTTTCTTTCCATTTTTCTAAATATTTCACATCATTTGATGATGGCTGTCTGTCTTCATCACATTTTTCTATTTTAACCAAAGAAGGCATTATAATTGATTCTCCAAGTAAAAGACCCTCGCCAGATTGTAATGACGGCAAATTATCAATCAAATTTCCAAGTGTGTCAGGCAACAATCTTTTCACATAATTTTGATCGGTTGGATTTGTTAGCCTCATGGCAATGAAATTATTACATTGAGAAAAAATAGTTTCTGATATTTCAGATGGTCTTTGGCTCACAATTCCTAGTGTTACTCCATATTTTCTTCCTTCTTTAGCTATTCTTTCAATAGCATTTCTAGATGCTCTAAATTTTGCAGAATCATTTTTGGGCACATACTTATGCGCTTCCTCATACACAAGCAATAATGGAGTTTCTAAATCAATACCATCATTTAAATATTTTTTATAGAAATATCCATAATCGAACAGTATTCTTGAGATTAAAGAAACTGTAATACTAAGAACTTCAAAAGGAACCCCACTTAGATCAATGACTGTTACATTCGATTTATTGGCATCTTTATATCCAATAAATTGTTTAATAGCATTTTCAAAAGAAATACTTTTTGAATTATTCCCTAATAAAAATTCAAATCTCTTGTCATTTAATTTATTTTCTAATCTACTTACAAAATTTGTTAATTGTCCGTACAAACTTCCTTGCACTGTTTTTGGCTGACCTTTTTTGACACCAGAGGCATATACCTCCCCTGTATCAATAGTTTCATTATTTTTATTTTGAGCAAACTCCAAAACTTTTTGAATATCAAATGGAACAGGAGAATCATAATGGATTTTCTCCTTTCTGTTGCTAAATGCTTCATCGCTTTCATCTTTTTCCGATATTAAGCCGTCTTTTTTATTAATTACGATCGATTCCTTAAAAACATTTTTTTGATTGTGGTCGTTAGCTTCTGTATCAATAAAAAGTTCTTCTAATTCTTCACTATTAAGCAACCAGTAAGGCAGGGTCAGATTGTTAATATTCAAAAAATTAGCCTCTGGGAAAGCTGTTTTGTATTCATTGTGAATATCAAATACGACAATATGAGAGTTATTTAATTCAAATTCACCATTTTTCTCTGCGATAGCTTTTTGTATAATTTTAGCGATCGTATGTGATTTTCCTGAACCGCTGGATCCGACAATTGCGAAATGCTTATTAAAAAATTTATTTCCATTTACTGGAACCTCAATATTTCCATCTTGAACTAATTTTGCAAATAAGAATTTCTCTTCTGGCTTAAATCCATTTTCATAAATTAATTTTATATTAGCCTCACTTGCTGGCTTAACTTCTGTAGGGGGGATAGTTAAAGCATCACCACCTCTTACAAATTTTTCATCAGTAATCGTACCAAGCGGGCTGGCTTCAAGAACATAAGCATTGTAGACCTCTTTTACCTTGCTTCCTTGACCATCTTCAACGACTCTTTCTTTAAGTTCTATTTGGTAACTTTCAATAATAGCAATAAGCACGCACCCGTCATTGTCAGAAATTTCAAGATAAGACCCAATTTTTAGATCTCCAAGAGCATCATCTATACTATCTTTAAAAGCCGTCAAATTTTCGACTTCGATTTTTACTTTGTTAGGATAAACAGAAGTTACAAAGGCTAATTTTTCATCTGTAGAATTTGGCATAATGTTGGGGTTAAAGAATAAATTTTATATCTGATATGTTTTTTATTTGTATCTCTACATTTTTTATATTTGGTTGATTCGTAATACTTTCACTTATAAAAAACTGATAGATTTCTTTCGGTTTTGCGAAACTCTCACTTATCAAGCTATTTAATATATCTTCATTATTAACTAGTTTTAAGCAAAGATTATTATGTATTGTAGAATCTTCTTTTATAGAGACTAAAGAAAAAGGAGCGCCAGAAAAATCAAAACCATCCTTAAAAATAATTTTCTCATCTAATAACTCCTTTTTTAATTGTATTAGGTTTTCTTCAGAGATACCTTTTAAGAATATATACGGTGCAGGAGATTTTATTCTCTCAAATTTCCATGTTCCTGACTTATTATAGAATTTATCTTTAATTTTAAAAATAACTTCTTTTATCTCTGCGATACCTTCATTTCCACATAACTCGACTATCAAAAATCGTTCAATATAATCTATATTTCTATTGGAAAAATGTTGTTTTTTAATAAACTTGAAATAACCCTCATCTCCCTGATTGATTCTAAGAGTGGTACTGTAAACTAAATCTTTCCCGCCTCTTAAATATCCAATAACCTCATCCTTTGTACAAGTCCTCACCCCTTGATTCTTAAGAGGGTTGTTTATCACCAATTTTCTTAAATAGTTTGAAATATTAGAATGATAAAAGATTGCTTCATTATCAGAATCTCCCACAAAATCTAACTCCCTTATCTTTGAAATGACTGTTTCAAACTGCTGTGCAAAAGTTGAAGACAAATCCAGTTTGAACTTTTTTACAAAACATGTCTTTTGTACTTTAGTGAAATTATCTTTTTGATTACCAAGAAATATATCCAATTGATCTACCGTTACACGCCCCGAACCATCTATATATGCGTCGTGTCCATTTATATCTTGAAAATAGGCATACAAAATATAATCTTTTGAAGGATCTACAATAAACTCGTTAATAAGTTTTGATATTGGGATATTTACTTCTGATGGAATAAGTTTGGCTGTCTCTTTGTACTTTACTTGTATTACAACATCATCTGAGTCAATATCCTGAATCTGCTCAATATTTATTGAATGATTATCAGTTGTAAAAAGTTCTAAAATAGTCTTGTCAAATTGATATTCAAACCCTTTAATTGCATAGTATCCACCATCGTTATTCATATTATCTGATGTCATATTATAAAATTCTTGAATTCTTTATCTGTCACAATCACATGGTCAACAACTCGAATATCCAAAATTTTTCCTGCATGAACAAGTTTTTTGGTCACTTCAAAATCGTCTTTTGATGGTTCTGTATCTCCTGATGGATGATTATGTGCAACAATAATAGATGAAGCATTGTTTTTTATCGCACCCTCAAAAACCTCTCTTGGATGAACTAAACTTGCACTTATTGTTCCTATGGAAATAATTTCGCGCTTAATCTCTTGACTCCTACTATCAAGGTAAAATACGACGAAGTGTTCTTTTTTATTTCCTCGTATATCTGCCATTGCTTCCCAAACATCTTTTGGTGTCAAAAGTATATTTGTCTTCTTCCCTTTTAATTTTCTTTTTCCAAATTCGAGACATGCAACAATTTCACATGCCTTTGCCAAACCAAGTCCATGAATATTTTGCAATTCTTCAATACCAACTTCAAGAATTTTATCACTCTTAAAATCTCGCAAAATCTTCTGTGATAGTTTTATTACATCCATCTCTTTCGTGCCAGAACGCAACAAAATAGCCAAAAGCTCAAAGTCTTCCAATTTTTCAGGACCATATTTCTCCAACTTCTCTCGTGGACGTTCAATTTTTGGCTTGTCTTTAACTTTTAGCATTTCTTTTCCATAATTATTTTGTTAAATCTCCATCTTAATCTTAAAATCTATATCAATTCTATTTTCATATATTTTTTATTTAATATTAGATAACTTCTATGTTTTCCTGCTATCAGGAAAACATCTGTGGATATCTATAAATTAGTAAATTATAGGAAACTTTGGGTCAAGTCTAGCTTAAGCATTTTTGTTTCTTCTCCCCGACTGCAAAAGCTAGCTTATGCTTAGAGCGGACAGGCATCCCCTTTTATCTGCAGATGACGTCTATTGGTAAGGGTTAGCATAGCTAGAGCCTCCGGCTGTTTTGGAAAGCTTTCTGATATTCTTTTGGCCCAGACCACCTTCTCGTACCTCACCTTTTCACTTTTTTTTGGTTTTGTTTTTATTAGTTTTATTTTCAACTCTTTTTTTCATGCCCTTGATACTATTCAGAAAATCCCTCTCAACCCCGCTCAAAGTCTTTTCCTGATATTTCCTATATTCTATCTTGTTTATTTCTTTTCTAAAAATTTCTTTGTCACTCGATCAAAATCAGACTCAAATAATTTGTCTTGAATAATCCGATATTTTTCGAATTCGCTTTCAGCAAACTCTTTTGCCAGCTCGTGTGAAATCTTTCCAACATCGCTCAAAACTTCTCGATCTGTCATTTTTATGAACCTATCTAATCGTTCCGCCCAGTCCTGCATCGTAAGTGGTATATGTCGCTCTGCCATGTCTTCCGCAATATCTAAATACGCAGAAACTATTCTCTCTAGACTGCCCAACTCGGTAGCAGTAAGATAGTTTTTAGCTATTGATACATCAAACTTTTGAATCTTCCCCTTTGGAGCATCTTTCCATGTTGTAAGACCCATATTATCTCTTTTTGTGTCAGCTCTTTGCATAATTACTTCAGCAGCAGTCTGTTTGTGAATTGCCCAGTGCAGTTTATTTTGGACTGTGGCGAAAAACTTTTTTGTTGTTTCTGCAGTATTGTCATAATCAATAGCAGTAGAATATATATCAGTAATTTTTTGATAAAATTTTCGTTCGGAAATACGGATTTCACGAATACGACTAAGCAACTCCTCAAAAAATTGTTTATTGAGAATCGTGCCACCATTCTTGAGACGCTCATCATCCATAGCAAATCCTTTGATAGTATACTCTTTTACAATCTGACGAGCCCACTTGCGAAACTGAACAGAACGCTCGTTTTCAACCTTAAAGCCAAGAGAAATAATTATCTGTAAATTATAGTGATCAATGTTTCTTTTTACTGTACGATTCCCTTCTTTTTGAACTATTAAGTATTTCTTAATAGTTGCTGAATCAATTTCGTTATCATCTAAAAGCTTGCTGAGATGCTGATTGATAGCAGAAATAGATACCCCATATAATTGCGATATCATCTTCTGTGTCATCCAAATATTTTCATTTTCATATCGCAATTCAATACTCTCTTCACTTTTTCCAATTGCTGAAATAAAAGTTAAATATTCAGCAGCAGAAGAGCAAGAAGTAATAGATTCTGATATTTTTTTATTCTTTTTCATAATTTATTTATTTCCCCTCAATATCCTTAACAATCTCATCAATCACCAACTCCAATTTCTATCTTTCTTTCTCCTCCAGAGACGGACAGGCATCCCCTTTTATCTACGGATGACGTCTATTGGTAAGTTATAGTACAACTAGAGCCTCCGGCTGTTTTGGAGAGCTTTCTGATATTTTTTATTTGATATAACTTAAAATATTATTCATCTTTTTTTAATGGTAGCATACCCTTGGCGTTTAAAGGGCTAATTACTTTTTTGCCTGTTTCAGATTCTAATTTTACACGAGCTTCTTTAGCGATATTACCTCCACGTTTTGCGACATGCTCATGATCTTTAAATGATTCTGGATTTAACACTTCTGATATTTCTTTGGTTGATAATTCGGCAAGCATATTCAAAATAAGTTCTTTATTGGTCATATTATCTCGAAGATTTTCTTTTTTTAAGCCTTTAAACTTTTTATATTCTTTTGCTGTTTTTCCTACCCATGTTTTGTATATAATATCAGTGAGAGTTGCAAATTCCAAACCTTCTTTAAGTCCGTGTTTTTTCCATTCGTCAGTGAGTTCTTTGCGAATTTCGATGCTCTTTAATCTTTGATTTATCCAATTTTCCGAATATCCTAAATTTTTATAATCCCACATTGCTTGCTCAATAGAAAGTTCTGGATCTTGTATTTGATCAAGGCGTTTTTTGGCTACTTCTGCAAGCCATAATTTAAAAGGTTCTGCTTTTTTGGAAGGGATTGATTGAATGATACGAAAAACATGTTTAGTGTTTGCGGCTAATGTTTTTCTTGTTTTGCCCTTTGAGGTTGTCATAGCTACCTGGGGACAATTTGTCCCTATGTAGTCACCAAGCAAACGATCGCGTTTTCGTAATTTTTTCAAATAGTCCGTTGGATTTTTGCTATCAGTAAGTGTTTCAACAATATCAACTACCGAAAAATACCACTCCTCCTCTTTGTCGTCCCAAAAACTACGAATTCTTTTTTGTTCAAAAAGTTGAATTGAATTTTTCATATCTTTTCTTTAAAATATTTTTTTGGCCCAGGCCACCTTCTCGTGCCTCACCTTGTCACTTGTTTTTATTTTTTCAACGCCAATAACGTTGTGGCTAGAGCAACCATCTGATCTTTTTTCTTTGGCTGGGAGTGGGCAGGCACCTTTTTTACGTTATTGTAAAGAAGAAACCAAATATTTTTTTACTATACTAATTTGTTATTTTTTATATTTAATTTTCTTTATTTTACAAATTAAATACTATTTAAATTTCCTAAAACCTGCATAACATATTTATGCATTTTAGTTACTGCTTTTTTTGATTCTTTTAGCGCCGCTTGTGCTTTTTTATAATCGCTCTTCTCTATATACTCTGTCCGAAATGGGTAAGCCTCATAACCATTACCGTCTTCTCTTTCTTCATGACTTTCATAAATACTCATTACCCACTCATCATCTTTAAAATCATCTAAATTTTTCTCCACTATATCGAAGGTTAAGGGGTTAATCTCAATCTTAATATAATAATAATTACGAGCATCTTTATCATCCAATATCCTGTTTTCAAAAATCAAATTAACCTCTGAATAAGGTCCATCCTCTCCCCACAATTGTTCTCTTTGCTTATTCGATAATTTCATATTACTCACTTATCTTCCAAACACCTTTCTCCCTGAAAGATCGAATGGTTTGTCTTTTGGCTTTATTCAAAAGTGTTTTTAATGACTCGTTATTCTTCTTTGAATAATCTGATAAAGTAATTATTTTTTTTGATCCAAGATATGCTAGTCTTTTATGAAAAGACTCCATTAATGAAAGATATAAAATTTTACTCATTGTTGTAGATCTTTTTTTATTACTATCCCTGTACTCGCCAAATGAACCGTAATATGTTTGCTTTTCTTTATCTCGAATTATAACTGGAGGAAAACCGAGTTGCATTAGTTGATAATTTATCAGGATTCTTCCTATCCTTCCATTACCATCGTTAAAGGGATGTATATTTTCAAACTCAAGATGGAATTTTGCTATTTTTTCCAAGAAATATTCTTGTACATTACTCGAATAATCCAACGATACAGAATCCATCATCATCTCGATATGTTCTGGGGCTGGAGCTACGTGCGTCCCGACTCTTACATACTCATGCTCCTTGCGAAACCTACCCGCTATCCCGTCATCAATATTTGAAATCAACATCTTATGCAAAAGAAGAATAAAGTCCTTGTCTAAATCGTAGGTTCTAATTTTATTTTTTAAATATTCAAAAACATTTGCTAGATTCTTCGCCTCAAATACTTCGCGCACTGAAACATCACGAGAAACTTCCATATTAAGCAGTATCTTTTCTGTTTCAGAAATAGTCAGGGTAGAATTCTCTATGGCATTTGAGTTATAAACAGACTCTGGCAGCTCAGCTTCAAAAATAATATCCAAAAGACTTTGTTTATCTTTTTTCAATAAGTCATATTCTTTCTTTAATTCGTCTATTTTTTTTCTTATTGTATTATTTATTTCCATATGCTTTTTCGTGAATTTATATGAAAATTGTATCATATTCACGTTTTTTTGTCAATTAACCGTGAATTTATTTTATATTCCCTAGAAAGCAAATTATGGATAGCACCAACGGTTTTCATAAATTCTTCATAGTTTTTGGTTTCGTTTTCTGTTTTTTTTACTTTCTGCCTGCCTGCCGGCAGGCAGGGATCCCTGGTCCCCATACGTCAGGCTACGGAGTAAACAAGCCGAGGATGACAGCTTTTTTTATATCTCAGTAGATAATTAATATACCTCTAATTTACCACCTTGAACACAATAAATCAATGAGATATTACCATAAAATCAGCTAAAAAATTGACAATTATCGTCATTCGTTTTGAATAAATAAAATTATTATAAAATATAGTTACTGCTATCTTTATTTTTTATTGTGTGAACATCGAAATATTTATAATAATAAATATTTTCAGAGAACGATTTCCCGCCCGAAACGCTGTTAACGCTTTTATCTATTAAAAACATTATACTTGTTCAAAACTTCTTTGATTAAGAGAATGAATTTGTTTTCTAGGCGGGCGGGTGGTACTTTTCTTGCCCGAGTGAAGCGACAAAATGCCCTTGGGGTGAAAAAGTACAAAAAAAAGATAAAATGAAGATTCCAAATTCCCGCTTCCTTCGGGACAGGCAAGTTGAGAATGACGGGGTGAAGAAGTTTGGAGTGACAGTTATTTTTTAGGGTACTCTATAGAGTACCCTATTTTATATCCTCTCCAATTGTATAATTAAAGAAAAAGGAATCTGGTAGGTCGTCAATTGATTCTTTCCAGTCTACTCCGTATAGCGCCTCAGCAGATTCTCCGGAAACCACCCAACGCAACACTGCTCCATTGCCGACGGCGAAAACTTTTGGGCTGGTTTGAAGTTTTACCATTCTTGTGCCTGGCCTGTAGGTGACATTACCTCCGAGTGGAATTTTTGATATTTCTTCTATTGTTATTTCAACTACATTTTCAAAGTCCGTATACCAAGTAAAATATATTTTCTCATTTGGGAAAGCATACCTCTTTCCATTGGCTCCACAATAATAGACAGCATCATTGTCGACTAATTTTATTAACGAACCTGACTCACAGGTTGAGCTCGAATTATTTATCAATTTTTTGTCTTCATTTATTGTCAGTGAGTTGGCCATCGCAGCTTTTACGTCGAAGTTTGGTTTTTGATTCATAGCAGCAATTATACTGTCATAGGGGTTGATTGGAGTTTTGTCTGGTTTTCTTATTTCAAAATGCAAATGTGACCCGACATTCTCAGCATTTCCACTATCGCCCATCCAGCCAATCAGATCTCCTTTTTTTACAGTAGCTCCTCTTTTTATTCCAGGTGCATAGGCATTATCAAGGCCACCATTACCATCATCTGTTCCAGGTGTGTCATTATTGATGTGGAGATAGTGATAAGTATATCCATCGGAGTCTTCTAGCGTTACGGCATAACCCCAGGAAGACTCTGGTATCTCTACGCTTTTCACTCGACCATCAATAGCAGAATAAAGTGGCATCATTTGCTCACCCATTATGTCTACTCCTTCGTGGAAGTGAGCCGTCCGTGGATCACCAAAACTATCATAAACTAAAACATCTTTCTCTGTTGGAAAAAAGATATCTCTAATTTCAGTGGTTTGGGCAGAAGTTATTGATAGATTAAAAAAAGATAATAAAATAATTAGAATTATATATTTTGATTTCATTTATAGAATTTTAATATTTAGCTGGTTTATTATATCAAAAAAGAGCCCCATATAGAAGACTCTTAGTTTTATTTTATATATTTTTAATGTTTTTTTTTAAATATTTTTTGATATTTTTTCTGGCTTCACAAAGATGTACTTTAGGTACCTTCTCGGTTATAACTATAATAAAAAAACTTATTATAAATTAATTTTTTAGCTATATATTGTTTAGTAACACTGAACCGGCCATAGGAAAAAGAACATAGGCGAAAAATAAAAATAAACCCATCAATATCAGAGAAGACAAAAATAAAGAAACAAAAAATCTTTTTAGAGTGAATTGGGTGTATAGTATTTTTGTGAAGATGAAAGGTGAAACTATCATCAAAGGAATAAAGATATAAAACATGGCAAAGTCACTTGCATCATAATAAAAATAATATAAATCTGCATCAACTTTAGCAAAATAGTCACTCAATAAATAATAACCCTTGATCCAGGCCCACACATAAACCAAAAATGAAGCAAGTGCACTAACTACTAAATAAATTTTCTTACTTTTTTTCTTTACAAACCAAAACAAAAAGAACGGAGAAATAAAAAACCCAGTTATTAATAAAGATGTAAGCCAAAGTAAAATAGTTCTCATAAATTAAATATTATTCAAAAGAGTTGACCCTGCTCCCGGGAGAATGTAATAAGCTAAAATTAAAGTGAGCGTTATTATTACCAACACAGAAAGAAGCAAAGAAACAAAAAATCTTTTTTTGGTAAACTTTGAATAGACTATTTTTGCAAAGATGAACGGAAATGATATTATTAAAATAGGGAAAATAAAAAACAGAGCATCATCGCCAGCATCGTATAAAAAATAATACGAATCGGTGTTAATTTTTGCAAAAAAATGTTCTATTAAATTATAGCCCGTAAAAAAATACCAAAGGTAAATTACCAAAGAAATTATAGCACTTACAAAAACATAAACTTTTCTACTTTTTTTCTTTAAGAACCAAAACAAAAAGAACGGCGAAATAAAAAAACCAGTAATCAATAGGGCTGTAAGCCAAAGTAAAATAGTTCTCATAAATTGTTTATTAAATAATCGATATCTTCTTTTATTGTATCATAGGCTGTTTGGCTTAACCATGACTTATCCAGAAAATGATTCAATTTCTTAAGTAAGGAATCATATTTACTTACAGTAGGGGCTGCCAGCCCCAACCCACAATAATAACTTGTTGTCTCAGCTTTGTACCCAGAATAATCATGACACTCTTTTTGGTTCTGAAAACCAAAGCACAGACTCTTGCTGTTTTTTTGTTTTTCTGTATTACGCTTTTCCCTACATTTATCTATATTTTTTACAATTTGCTCTATTCGCTTAGTAACTATTTTCTTAATATTTTTTTTTGTTATATCCCCGCTTGCCTCCAAACGCTCAATATCAAATGATACTGTCTCGAGATTAGCTACTATGTTAAATATTATTGTTGAGCTAGACACATTCCCTGCCCTATCTTCAGCATTTACGACTAGACTATGTTCTCCTAAATCGTATCTATATAACTCTAAGATAGTAGAGCTAAGGACTTGCCCGTCCATAGACAAGCTAGTTTTAGCAACCCCTGACAATTCATCATGAACAATATATACTATATCAATAGTTTCCTGACGCAGATATTTTTGGTTTAGCAAAGGATATCCTATCTCAATATTCACATCGGTTTTGTCTATATTAATTCCCGTCACCGTGGCCGTCGCCACGTTTCCAGCCTTATCAATCGCAATTCCACTTACCACTTGATTCTCACCCTCATCTGACAAGACAATATCCTGACTTACAAAGTCTAAACCACTCTCGTTATCCTCAGCTTCAAAATGAACGATCACGTCATCACTGTACCAACCATTTTCATTATGCTCTCCCAAGACAATTGCATTTATTACTGGTGGGATATCATCCTTCGGTTTAATATCGTCTACAGGACCATCCTGGTTCGGCTGATAGTCAATGACATAAACAGTCTGCTCGTCCTTTTCTATATATCCAAAAACCAAATCACTTCGGTCTTTCTTTGTGCCTCTATAGTCTCCGTACTCAACACCCAGGTGGTACTCTCCACTTCCATTTCCTTTCAAATTTATCTCATATTTACCCGCTATAGGGTTCGGAATAGAAATCAACTTGACTCCATCTGGTTTTGACTCACTCGCATACTTGGCCAAAGGAATATTATTTTGAGTAGCATCTATAGTCATTCCGTCAGGGGCCACTATTTCAACATCAACAGGAGAGGCTACCCAAATTAGCATCTCATCGTTGATGATTGGGGCTGGATAAATAACATCTAAATATTCATTAAGACGAAGAGTAATACTAAATTCAGCCTGACTTACAATAGAACCGTGGGTGCCTGTTAAAGTTTCGGAAAAAAGACTATCAATTAGAGCTGAAGATATGAGTACCCGGCCATCTCCAGCTGTATCATTACGGACTGGGTCTACAGGGTTGGGTTTGCCGTCAATCCATAATTGACCATCCACATCAAAATCTATCGGGATGGTATTGACTGTTGATTCTCCATTACCTATAAATACACTCAACTTTACTCGTTCATTCAGAATATCAATCCCCTTGTTTAGCTCAAGCAGAAAATCATTCCGCTCTTTCATTTCTGAAAAATCCAATATTCTTTCTAGTTCTCCAACAGGATATGTATAATTATAAATAGGCATCAACTCTTTTACCGAAGGGACATATTCATGAATTGATTCATAGTTTGATGAAGTTGGATATTTTAAAGTTAAATATTTTAAATAACCTCTCATTAATGTTTTATTATCCCAATTATCTGGCACATATCCCCCTTCCCAAACTGAATAAATATCTGATGAACCATGATTGGGTGTACCAATCATAAATAAATTATCAACATCATTATCATACTCATCACTCTGAATATAGCTTCGAGCGACTAGTCCGCCCATGCTATGAGCGACAATATTGACTTTCGAGGTATTGTTTAGGGTGATGGCTTTTTTTATCAAAGGTTCCAAATAGTCTACTGACGAACTAGCATTTTTTTGTCGCCAGTCATAGTTACATATAAATAAATCTTTATCCATCTCATAGCCCATTGATTCAAAAGCCTCGATTATTCCATCATAAGTATGATCAAACATTGTCC
This sequence comes from Patescibacteria group bacterium, assembly GCA_027858235.1. Taxonomy (NCBI): domain Bacteria; species Patescibacteria group bacterium. The sequence goes on from JAQIDC010000072.1 coordinate 83,778, forward strand.
AATTATCAGTCAGCAAGCCACCAACCATAACATCTAGATTTATTGAAGCACCAATTCCCGGAACCAAAATAATAGGCTCCCTTATTTTGTTTGGATCTTTTCCTAGCCAAGGGTCATATATAATTCCATCGCCTATTTTATTCCCTTTCCCCTCCAAGTTATCTTCTCCACTGTAAGTATGAATGTAATAAGGACCAGTTTTATCACCCCACCAATTATTAGTAGCATCAAGAGTTCTATGGCTGGGGTTAAAAACTGTCCCAATCACAGAGGCTCCAAAAGCATTGTCAGCTATAGTACTACTAGATATTTTTGCCACCATACCAATGGAATTCTGAACCATAATTCCAGTATTGTTATTTGATATCACATTATACTCTAAAATAGGCTTAGCCTCCAATATCATCAACCCAGAAAAACCACTATATTTAATATCCGTATGCCTAACAGTAACATTATTATTTCTGTTAACAATTACTGCTCCTGTCACATAGCCTTTAGCAGAACCATAATAAACTCCCACATGTTCCAAAATCATTTCCAAAGACTTCTCGCCATAAAGATTTAACCCAAGCCAGTCGCCAGGAACTGGTAGACTTAAATCACCATCTCCATTTGTATCACCTAAAAAAGCATCATCTTTATATGAAGTAAATATAATTTTATCACTTTCTGTACCGACAGCACTAAGCTTTTTTACAAAAGTTATCATAGCACCTGGTTTCATCTTCACAACCACCCCTGGTTTAATGGTCAAATCAAAATTAATATATAAATTATCAACCACATAAGGGCTATTCTCTTTTGTCCAAGTTTGATGACTATCAATATTTCTATAACTTAGATAAGTCGGTCCATCTGCTTTTGTTAAATTTGGTAAAAACAAAAAAACAGCTACGAAGAAGAATGATAATAAAATTAATTTTTTCATTTTAAGATATTTAATAATTATAATTTTTATTAATACATTAATTTCTAAAATAAATTAATATTACTATCATGTTTTTACTTTTTTTCTCCGAATCTACTCAATAAAGAACTCTTTCAAGTCTCTCCAGAGAAGGACAGGCAAAATGTGGATGATAGTGGTAATAAACACTTCTTTTCTAAGCGAGGATAATCAGTGTCATTTAACTTACTACTAAGTTACCATTATATAATAATTAATTCAATAAGAAATTTCTGTAAAGCTAGTAAAATAGTTGACAAAAAATTGTTTTGAATAAATAATAAAATTATATTTTTTTCTGAAATTTTCATTTACTATCCTAGACTTTATTAAAACAAAGATATAGAATAAAAATATGAAGCAAGAAGATTTTGAAAAATTAGTGGCGGAGGGACTTGATAGAATTCCTGAAGAAATGCAAGCCAAGATGGATAATGTTGTTATTGTTATTGAAGACAACCCGACGAAAGATCAAAAACGAGAATTGGGACTCCGAAAAAATAGTGTTCTTTTTGGATTGTACGAAGGTCATCCTCTGACATCCAGGGGTGATCATTATGGACAGGTTGTGCCTGACAAGATTACAATATTTAAAATACCAATAGAACAATACGCTCGAGACGATGAAGCTATTCGTGAGCAGGTAGCCAATACCGTTTGGCACGAAATCGCCCATCATTTTGGATATAGCGAAGAAGGAATAAAAATGTTGGAGAAGAAAAAGAGAAATAATAAAAAATAGACTGGCAAGAGGCCAGTCTATTTTTATAATAAGGAAGGACAGGGATTCGAAAGGCCAAGGCCGTCCACCATCATGCTAATAATCTATATATCAATTATATTTGTATTAAAAATAATTAAATACCCAAAACAATATTTCTTGCTTCTCACCACATCACATCAACACTATATAAAAAGCACTGCGTTTGCAGTGCTTTTAACATAGTGAGGAAGGACAGGGATTCGAACCCTATTTGGTGGTTTTTAATAAACACCACCAACAAAGGATTAAATGAGTTTAAGTAGATAGATAAAGGTTTTTCTCTTTGTCAGTTCATGACAGGAGATGACACGAGAACACTCTAGACTCCACTTCTTCGGCAATATGGCGTCAACGCCGCAACATAGAAGAGGTGGAATTTGGAGGGGGGGGTCTAACCACCCACCACCCCCTAGTTGAGTAGTTATATAAGCTGTTCGAAAATTTATAATATAGTTTTGAAAAAATGATGTCCGTGTTGTCCGCGCTACTCACAATACATAAATGAAAAAGGGGCTACTTTTATAAGTAACCCCTTTGTTTAAAATAGATAATTGGCACTTTCACCAAGTCCATATGCGACGCTAGTAAAAACGTTTGTTTTCTTTATTTTACCTTCACCAAATATCTCAGAAAATATTTTCATAATAAATGGAATATTTGAGGTTCCACCAGTTATGAAAACTTCATCAATGTCATTAAAATCAAGTCCTGAATCTTTAACAGTTTTTTCGATACAGCATTGCAAATCAATAAAATTATTGGTATTAATCGAAATGAATTCTTTCCTTGTCATTAATTCTTGAATAGAAATATTACCATGTTGAAATTTGATTTCTGCTTCATGATAATCAGACAAAGTTATTTTTGCGTTTTCAATTGCCCTAAAGAGAGAAAACCCAAAATTCTCTTTAATGATATCAAGCAATGCCTGCACTGCTTTTTGGTCGTCACAGTAATTAAACACCCTGAATATTGTTTCAAGGGTTTTTCTGTCTCTTAGGAGGGGAATTTTATGCCAATTACACAAAGTTCTTGCAATCCAAATTGGTAACGGCATTGAAAATTCACTTTCAGGCATTTTGTATGTAGCGTCTTTACCAAAATATTTAGCAATTTTTTCCCACATAACAGCTGAATCGAGTGAGTCGCCGCCAATATATACACCACCAAGAGATAAAATATCATTTTTTCTGTCAATCTCGAAAGATGAATTACCTCTTGTCTTTACTACAGCAAAGTCAGATGTTCCACCTCCAAAATCACCAATGAGAATAATTTTTTCTTGTGATTTTTCTAAATCTTTTTCGCAGAAAAATGCAGCACCAATGGGCTCATACTGGAATTGGATTTCTTTAAACCCAGAAATTCTTAAAGCCTCTTCAAGTCTTGCTTGAGCTAGATCATCTTTTTCTTTATCATCTGAAAAAACAACTGGTCTACCTACCACTATCCTATCAACAGATTCTCCAATAAGTTCTTCTCCAGCCTTTTTGACTCTACTAACCATTATTGAAACAAGTTTTTCAATTGTATATTTTTCTCCAAAAACATAGGTGTAGTTAAAAGACTTGTCAGGAAGAAATGATTTTATTGATTGCATAAATCTTCCTGAAGCATAATCATCAACGTAATTTTCTATTGCCTCTTGACCTGTAAATATCTGATTTTCTTCATTGAAATATATTACTGACCTCATCATATTGCTGTTTTGACTATACTTGTCGATTGGCAAAACTTTAACTTTCCCATTAATGTTAACTGACAGGGCCGAATTAGTGGTTCCAAAATCTAAGCCAAAGACCGTTCCCTTCATAATAATCTCCTTTATCTATATATTTTTAAATGAACGTTAATAAAAAATCCTGTGTAATGTTAGAACAAAATACCATAATTGTCAATTTATGTCAACCAAGCATAGCTCCCTCAATTTTCTTTATCATTTGTTTTTTCCCAACTTTGCTAATTTTATGATTAAATATTTTATTGTTTATTTTTTTTATTTCTAATTCATTGAGTTTAAAATCTGTTTTGATTTTTAGACCGTTAATTTTTTCATTAAAAATCCCTATATAATTAAAATAATCTTCTGATAAATATATGTCTCCAGTGTCTTTGTAATTCTTTAAGCTGTTGCACCTTATTAAAGAAGTTTCATGGTCTGATTCGACATAAATATAACGATCAGGAAATATCAATGAGTTTTTATTCTTTTTTAAAATTTTTAAAAACTCTTTCCTTTTATCAATAGCCCCTATTTTGGCCATAGAATAAACATGTGCAGCTACTGAAATAATACTACGATCCAACAAATCAATGTCATTTCTCAAGCACGTTGATCTAGCCTTATCAACTTCTAAAAATTTACTTTGAGTAGCCAAAAAATTAGTTTGATCAAAAGTAAGGTTATCAATAAAAAATGAATGCTCATTAATCTTGTTGTATCCAAACAAACTAGACAAATTATTTATTATAGTTGTTTTCCCGGAATATACATTTCCATCAAATGAAATTATCATAATGCTAGTTTACATTTCTTACATAGACTTAAATATTTTTGATTACCATTGTTATATATTGCTTCTCTATATTTTTGGTACAAACTTGATTCCCACACATTCAAGACAGATGATCTTTCTAGATTTCCAATTTTATGACTTATTTCCCAATCCATGCAACACAAAACGACATCCCCATTAAAAAGAACGTGAATTCTTTCGTTCGGTCTATTTTGCTCGCATCCAAATATTTCATTTTTTATAACATTATTCGAAAATTCCTTGACGCTTCCTGCCCTGTCTAAAAATCCCCAAAAATTAAAATTAATGTTATGTTTCTTGCAAAAATCTCTACATTTATTTTTTTCTTCTGTTTTTGAGTCTGGAAAATCAACCATTACTATTGATATATTTTCAATATTTTTTCTTAGTTTTTTGTTTTTTACTAACATTTTTAAATTTTCGTATGTTCTATTCCATTTAAGATTAGGCATTACTTTCTCATATGATATCTTAGAAAATCCAAAAATACTTATTCTTAATTCTTTAATTATAAAATTTGATAGTTTTTCTTGATTAATTTTATTCAACATTGAAAGATTGGAAGAGATTTCAATTTCAAATTCCGGATCAGTCTTATTGATATAATCGAGTCTTTTAAAAAAATGCGGGTCAAGAAAAGGTTCGTTATTAAAATATGGAACAACTCTTTTAATCCCTAAATTTCTTGATTCATCAATTATTTTTTTAAATAGATCAAAAGACATTATCCCCATTTTTTGAGTTTTTGAAACTCTCGAATGAGGGCATATTATACATCCTGCGTTACAATATGAAGTTGTTTGTATTTCGATCGCTTTTGGTTTTTCTATTTTCATCTAATTCTTTCTAACCCAGAATACAACATGTCTATCACATTGTTTCCATTTTTCTGAGATGTTAGATTTATAATTTGATAGTATAATATTCTTAATTCTGAAATATTTTTTCTAAAATCATTCGAAAATATTATTTGTTTTTTTGTATCTATTTTTTCTCCTCTTTCAAACACTTTTATTAAGAAAAGTAAGTATTTGTATATTGATTTATTTATTTTGTCTTTATGGCTTAGAAATTCTTTTCTTTTGTTAAGTAATATTTTTTCTATCATTGGTTTATCTCTTTTTATTAAGTGATTCAGCAAATTCTCTGTGCTGCAATAATATTCAAACTCAACCATTTCTCTCCCAATCTTTTCTCCAAACTGTTCTTTTATATAAGAAAATAAATTTCCAACCTTTTTGTCTTTAAATCTATACCCATAAGTAATGTTTTTGTATGTCAAATTATTTTTAAGAAGCTTCTCTTTTTTCAGTTTGCAAAAAAGATTACTCCCCGGAACCACTCTAACTGGTTCCAGTATGGTTCCTATTCTATAAATTTTATTAATTTTATTTAAAAAATTAATATTTATTTTAATGTCTTCAAGACTTGCAAATGGCTCAAAAACAATAAAGCCTATGTGAACATCCACACCATATGTTTCCAATTTTTTTCTTAAAGATATAAATAAATCTTCATCTGATTTTCTTCCCAATGTTTTTTGAGAGTTTTCTGAGACATTTTCTACTCCGAGAAAGACTCTCACGAGACCAGCCTTAACCATTTTCTTTAAAACTTTTTCGTCGACAAATGGCCTACATCTGAGATACACATAAAATTTTATTTTTATTTTTCTTTTTAATATTTCATTACATATTCTTATAACTCTCTCATTGTCATCTGAAGACCCCCAGAAAATACTATCATTAAAGATAAAAAGATTTTTCCCAAGCTTCTTGTTTAAACTTTCTATTTCATCTACCACTTTTATTGAACTTCTATAATCTATACTTGGTCCATTCTTAGAGATATTTTTACTTAGTGGGATATGACAGAATGGGCACATATATCGACATCCCCTAGATGATTCTATGTTTATAAAGGCACCTGACTCATTTTTTTCTAGATCTCTAGAGGGCAAAGGAAGGTTGTTTAAAGATACATAATTATTTAAAGGAGAGTGTTTTACTATTTTATTTTTATATACATAGATTCCACCCAATAATTCATTAAATTTCTTTTTCTTCTTAATAGAATCTACAATATGCTCAGCTGTTGCTTCTACCTGATCAACAATTATTCCGTCAATCCATTTATTCTCCTCTATAATCGAAGGGCTGTTAAGAACAGAAAACGGGCCACAAAGAAATATATATGAGTTTGGAGCGTGTTTTTTTAGGGCTTTTAAATTCAAAAAAAAGATTGGCAAAATCTTTAAAATTTGGCTTAGCAAAAATTACCAATTTTTCTTTATCACTTACGTCCAAAAGACTTCGGATTGTACCAAGGTTACTTTTTTCTAAAAAACAAATTTCTGATTTATGCCCTTTCATGGACAAATAAGAAGATAGCGATCCCATTGTGAGGGATGCCCCCGATTGAGAAAATAGGGATCTATGATATACTAATTTTATTCTTAATTTAGTAATATTTGATCTTTTATTCATTTAACTTTTATGATAATATAAAAACATTATATTATATATAAAATTAACTAAAATGTCAATAATAACAAAAAAAATATGGACAAAGGATTAATAACTCATCTAGTAATTTTAAACGAAAAAAAGGAGATGCTTATTCTTCGAAGATCATTGGAAGAAGATGTTCTTCCTGGCTATTGGGATGTTCCCGGAGGAACACTAAAAGACGGGGAAGACCCAAGGGAGGGAGCACTTAGAGAGACCCGAGAAGAAGCTGGAATCAATATTGATGACTTAAGCCTTTTTTATCACACTTCGAATGTTGACGTGGGTAAAAACAAACAGTTTGTAAGAATGATTTTTATTGGATCATATAGCAATAACGATGTCATTCTTAACCCAGAAGAACACATTGACTATGAGTGGGTTGATATCAATAATATTGACAAAGAGAAAGAGTTAGTTGACTATCTGTACGATATAATAAATATATTAAAAGAAAAAAGACACATTTTATTTCATATATAAAAATAATTAGTCGAACATAATAGTTTTTCTTTTTTTTATTTTAAGCCCAGTGGTTTTACTGGCTATATACTTAAAGAAAGACATCCAACCCGCCACTCCATGAATAAAATAAAAAGGAATAGAACCTATAAAAATATAGGATAATATTTTTAATTTGCAAATATTCCTGGGATTTGTACATATATACGATAAATAATTTGGCAGAACTAAATAAAGAAAGAAGGTTAATAAAAATAAAAGATAATATAACAAACTATTTTGTAAAACTGAATAATAAAAAATTAATGTGAAAACAAGTGGGCCAATTGTCCAATAAATAGCATGACTAAAAAGTTTCAAAGAAAGTATAAATAGCAAACTTCTCTTTATTGTATTTTTATCTTTTTTAATAACATTATAATAATCGAAAGCCTGAACCGGACCAAAAAACCAACTTGCTTTTTGAAAAAATAAACCCTTTAAATTATCAGGAGAAAAAGAAAGATCGAAATATGGGATAGGTTTTATTTCTTCTCTTAAATAACTTAACTTGAGACCAAAAATGGCATCTTCATTATGCATTCCCTCAGAAAACCCTCCAAGTTTATCAAAAATATTTTTTGTAAAAAAAAGACCATGTCCAATGCAATAATTTAGAGGATAGAGATGCACTGATTTTTTACTCACTTTATATTGTTCTAAAGAATGAGGAATCTCAAATCCCAGGCTCCATCTATTTTGCCAGGAACTTCCGCTAATCAAAATGGACCTAGAAAATAAGTTTCTATTTAGAATGCTCCCTATATTCCCCAAGTAATTTCCATACTGCTGATAAACTTGAGTTGAACTATTTCTATTATTCTCACTTGCGACCCATTCGAATGATTTTATATCGGGACGGGAGTCTGCGTTATACAAAGAAAAAAGAAGCGTACTATTTTTGGGAAGTTTTTTTTCTAAAGAATGTACTGCGTAATTAACTTGGCTTGCCATATTGCCATCTCTTAGGGGGTAATGAATAACTTCAATATTTTTAAACTTTTCTTTAATTTTTTTTGAAACTACTACTGTATTTTTTTCGCTGACAGCATTATTGATATCAAATTCTTTTTCAGTTGTTATAAGAATTATTTTTGAACCAGGGTAATTCATAACTAAATCAGAAAAATATCTAACTGTGTTTTCAATTATTTTCCCTTCATCTAGCACTGGAATTAATACCATGAATTTTATAGGAAATCTTTTTTTCTCAAAATTTAATATTTGATTTTTTTTTAACCAAAAAGAAGATTTTACTATTTTTAAAATCCAATACAAAGACAATATTAAAAAAATTGAAATTGAAATTATATATAATTTAAACATATTTATAAATAAATAGCGCAGTCAATTGACATGCGCTATTATTTTCTTAAAAAACCAATATGATTTTTTATTTCATTAAATTCAAAGAATAAACTTGCTTCTCTGATTGCATCTTCTCTGGTGTCAGGAGCATGAAAAAGATTGATTACCGGATGATTGTCGTTGAGAATAAACTTATTTCTGATTGTTTTTCTGATTTTCAACAATTTTTCAATACAGTTATCTCCACCAAGAAGTAAAATTTGAGAATCACCCGATTTATAATATTCAATCAAAGATTTTTCCCAAGAAGATTCAAAAAAATACGGGTAAAGATTATATATTATGTTTTCTTCAATTCTTACCATTTTTTTAAGTACAACTTTAAAGCCCTGGCTTTTTAAAAATTTCCTAATTGGTTTTTCTAGCCCTCTTTTAAAGCAGTCTGGCTTTAAGATACAAAAACCAAAGTCTTCTAGTTTATGTTCAAGAACTTCGATTTCTTGATTCTCTTTTATTTGACCTCTCCAAACTCTTTTTTCATTTCCAACCAAAATATATTCTTCACCTTCATCTTCATATATTATTCCGTTTGCATCTGGCCCAATGTAGAAATTATAAAAATTACCGTTAAGTTTTATTGAGCAAATAGTCCTATTTTTTGAGTCTTTTCTCCTTAAGTGCAACATTCTTTCTTTAACTTCTGCTTCTTTCATCTCGGCTCACCTCCTTTTTTTAGTAGTATTTTAATGAACAAAACATTTCATATTAACACGTTATTATATTATTGTCAATCTACAAAAACATATCTTGGGTATCCTGCCCCAGGTCTTAATTTAATCATTGTAGCAAATGCCTTTCTACTTTCTAAAGATAAACAAAAACAGACCGTTAAGCCTGTCTTTGTTAAGTGAGGAAGGACAGGGATTCGAAGGGATAAATCCCAACAACTCAATCGTAAATGTTTAACTATTTTCATTATTGTTTCCTAGAAGCAACATTTTCTGATTTCCTTATATTCATCACACACCAGGGTTCTCATCCTGTTTCTTTCACAACAAAAAAACTGGTTTTCACCAGTTTTTTTATAATGAGGAAGGACAGGGATTCGAACCCTGGGAACCATCTCTGGCTCAACGGTTTTCAAGACCGTCACGTTCGACCGCTCCGTCATCCTTCCAGTTATCCTATTTTCACAAGCTCCTTGTTTAGAAAAGCTAAACAAGAAATTTGTGCGGAGAGAGAGGGATTCGAAGGGGTAAACCCCAACAAACCAATCGAAAACGAATAATACATTTCCGTTCACTCTTTCTTCCAAGCAATGAAGAACTAAGCATTTACCTTGATTCCAACAGAGGGTTCTCACCCTCAATCTTCCTCGTTCACTTTGTTCTCTGCGGAGAGAGAGGGATTCGAACCCTCGGGACCCGTTAAGACCCACATCCTTAGCAGGGATGCGCTTTCAACCACTCAGCCATCTCTCCTTCTGGCTATTATTCAAAAATAAAAATGCAAGCTAATTGCATTCACTTATTTTAAAAATAGTAGCTTTCTGCTATAATAATAGTATAATATTTAAATATAATTGTCAATAAAATGGAGGAAAATACACAAGATAATATTGAGGAAATTACTTGGAAAGTTCCTGAATTTGAAAAACATGAAAGATCAAAAAATTGGTATATTGTAGCAGGATTAATTTCAGTTTTCCTTTTGATTTTTGCTTTGTTTACTAGTAATTTTCTTTTTGCTGTTATTATTGTTACCGCAGCCCTTATAACAATAATCCATGATGGGAAAGATGCCGATTTGGTAGATGTAATAATTGACGATGAAGGGATAATTATAGGAAGAAAACTTTATGAATACGATGATTTGAAGAATTTTTCAGTACTATTTAAACCAAAAGAAAACTTAAAGAACTTGTATTTCGAATTTAATAACCCAGCAAAACAAAGATTGTCCGTTCCTCTTCTAGACAACAATCCCTTGCAAATTAGAGATTTCTTGCTAAAATACATTTCAGAAGATTTAGAGAGAACAAATATGCCTTTATCTGAAAACCTTTCAAAGCTTCTAAAAATTTAGATTTATCACAAAAACTAAATTTTCCAATATTTAGTTTTTTATCGCTTTCGTAGTTCAACGGATAGAATGTAGGATTGCGGATCCTAAGACCCAGGTTCGATTCCTGGCGAGAGCACAATAAAAATGAGGTGTGACTACACCTTGTTTTTTTGTGTTCTCGCTGGATGAGAACCTGGTGTGTGATGAATTTAAGGAAATCAGAATATGTTGCTTCTAGAAAATAATCTCAGAGATTAACCAAAACACTTACGATTGGGTTGTTGGGGCTTGCTCCTTCGATTCCTGGCGAGAGCACCCCAAGAGCACTTTGTCGCTTTGCTCGGGCGCACAATAAAAAATAGTCACTTTTGTGGCTGTTTTTTTGTGTTTTTGTCAGGTTGAGAACCTGGATTGATATGACGATTTGGAAGGCGTGTGAGCCTGACATGCCGTAAGCTTCGAAGAAGTGAAACGGCCCATACTGCCCAAATGTGCAAGACCACGAACATAATTGACACTTTTTATTTATAACTTCTATCTAGTTTTTTATCTATTTGGTCCATTAATTTGGCTATTTTCTTCCTATTTTTCATCTTTCTAGAGTTG